>JAGROF010000218.1 GCA_020440405.1 Chlamydiia bacterium | reverse complement strand
TGTTAGCAGGAGTTTCTATGGTTCTTGTGCAAACGCTTCTTGTTCAGGCATATCGCCATGCCGAGCCTCACCATATTGGGGTGTTTCAGTATATGTCAGTGGTATATGCAGGGATTTTTGATTGGGTTATTTGGGATCAAACGCCTTCTTTCCTTACCTTTGTAGGGATTGTCGTTGTGATGATTGGAGGAACCCTTGTCATAATTGTGAGGAAGTAAGCGGTTCTCCAAAAATAATTTGATAAGAAAATATATAGAGGGTATATAGAGAAGAAAAGTTTATTCAATCTATATGAACGAGGTAGTATGAGTCGATTAAAGATTCTATCAGTAACCATTCTATTGCTTATGGGGTTTGGCTGTCGGGAGGCGGTTGCTCTTCCCCTTTCAAATGGTTTTGCAGCGGCAGCGATCAAAGGTGAGACGGCTGTGATCTCACAATATATCCACCTTGATTTTGTGAGAAATCGAGATGCTCCGAATTTCTATTTAGGTAATTTTGTGGGTAACTCCAATATTGTAGCGCTTGGAGGCGTATACTCTATCACAGATAACTTTGCCCTGTTTGCCTTTATCCCCTGGATACAAAATGAGTTACGTTTTAATAATCCTCCTCCTTTTACCGGACGAGGTCAGGTCAAAACTTCTGGTTGGGGAGATTTAGCCGTTTCTCTGGCTTGCCGTATTTTCAACTTTTCTGGAAAAGGGTGGTTTGCTTCCTCCTTTATACAGCCTGGAATTCAGTCTCCCACAGGAAGCTGGAATCAGAAATACCGGGGGATGAGGGTTGATCGGGAATTTCAGCCTGGAACTGGAAACTGGTCTGGGTTTGTTTCATGGATTACCTCAATTCTTGGGGTGAATAATGAAGCGACTGTTCAACTCCAATACCAAGGATTTTTCAGAGGGCATGGTTTTAGACATGGACAATTGTTCATTTACAATGCTGCGATCGGGCACCGAATCTTACCCTGGTTTTTAAAAGAAGATTATTCTGGAAGATGGTGGGCCACCTTTAATCTAGAGTTTTTAGGGCAGTATAAATCTCGGCCCAGTGGAGGGTATAACACGATCAATACTTGGTCAAACTGGGGGCGTATTGCGCCAACAATTAGTTTTGAAGTGGCAAATATATTTAATGCCTTTGATCTGCTCATTGCAGGGTCGTTCCAACAAACCGTATATTATAAAACAGGAGATCAATTCCCTGTGAGGCCAGAACGTGCCTACTTAGTGCAAATTGCAGCCCATTGGTAGGAGCTTTGGATGAAGAGGCAATTTACAATCATTAGTTTGATTCTCTCGACGGGCACATGGTTTTGCTGCGTTTTGCCTGCAATGGTTACAGCGATTGCAGGGGCAGCGGCGGTGAGTACGCTTATCTCTTCCATGCCTTGGCTCGTCACAATTGGAAAATATAAAGATTGGATTTTTTCTATTGTTGGAGTGCTTTTGATTGTTAACTTTTGCCTCTTATATATCTCTGCTTTTAAAAAGGAATGCCCCATTGAAAAAAAGGAAGCGTGTCAAACGACTAAAAATTGGTCAAAAATCCTTTTTTGGATCAGCGTAGGGGTATACTTAATTGGGTTGTTTGTGGCTTATGCCCTGCTCCCTCTAAGTGTTCTCTTATGTGAGAAGGGACTAGGTTACAGTTAGAATGAATTATTTAAGGATTATGAAAATGTATAAATTATTAGCTTTATGCTTATTAGTTGTTTTCGGGATCGTTCTTCCCGAAAAAGCAAATGCTGCGGTGAATGAAGCTGTCATGGAGATTGACGGACTCTATTGTCCTTTTTGTGCTGCACCGACGGAGCGGCGTGTCAAAAAGGCAATGGGAGCTTCAGAGGCAACAATGTATCTGCAGCAAGGTGTCATTGTATTTAAGTTTGCACCTCAAACCCCGTTTAAGCCAGAGGCTGGGATAAAAAAGCTAGGGGATAGCTCCTACAAATATGTAGGGATGACCGTCAATGCGACTGGCACCCTTTCTTCCTCTGGAGGGTCGGTTGTTCTTAAAGTTCCTGAGAACGATGTTACCTTTAAGTTAGAAGACAGTGATGAAATGACTGTAAAAGCAAAGAGTGTCCTCGATGCCGCTTCAGGAAGAGAAGTGACTGTCGAAGGGAAATACTTTCCCAATCCCAATGACCCCAATTTGCCGATTCTTAAGGTCTATAAAGCCTCCTAATGATCTGAACCCAGCCAGAAGGGCTGGGTCCGTTCTACCTTGAAAACGTAAACGTTACTTTAGCGCGCTTAAAGTGTTTCCGGTCGATCTGCTCTTTTCGAGAAACTTTTCGGATTTTTACGAAAATGAGATCAAAATCTTTCACCTTTTTCAAATCACGGATCAGTTTTTCTGACGATTTTTCCTCTAAAAATTTCGGATAAGGAAAAAGAAGACAGGGAATTTGATGCTTGGTCCGATTGACTTTTTTGACAAAGGTTTGGAGAGCATCTTGCCGCGGGTCTTTCACATAGAGAAAGTCTACAGAAGAAAATAACCTTAAAAGCGAGTCGATGTATCGCTTGCGAGTCCGGGGGATATAGAAGTGGAGTTCGGGATTAAAAGCGGCAAGAAGGGCAATATGGATCCCTTTAATCCGCTCCCAAATCAGGACGGTTGGATGCTCTTGATTTAAGGGAGAGTTTCTGATTTCAACTCTGTAAAGCGGTTTGACAAAGATCCGCGCTAAATAATTGAAAAAATATCCCGATAGACGGGATGCAATGGCTAAAACCATTGCAAAAATAATTGCTGAAGTAATCATAAATCCTTGAGCTGCTGTGAGCTTTAATGTTTCGCTAAACAGGTACAAAAGGATCGGGGCGACAAGGACACCACAAAAACTCAAAAAGTTCATGGCTGCAACGATTTGTCCTCGGTGCTTTTCAGGGGCATACCGTTGAATAAACGAATCGAAGGGGACAATATAAAGACCTCCAAAAACCCCTAAGGCAACTAAGGCGACAAAGATAAAGAGGGGGAAGTGGTAGAGCACGCCGAGTAGAAAGATGAGGATCGAGAGAAAAATTCCTGCAA
>JAGROF010000217.1 GCA_020440405.1 Chlamydiia bacterium | reverse complement strand
TCCATAGAAGGCGCTTAAGGGATGACCAGTTAGCGCAAGACACCCTCTAGCTTGGAGTGCTAAAAATGAGCTTTTTAGAAGCGTTTTTGACGACAAAATTGATTGCCACGGTAGTCCTTGTGGTGCTACTTTGGACCTCTAGGTACTTTATTGCCAGATACATCCGTCGTTCTCGCCGCGACTGGACCTCGCAGCAGCGCCTCCGCTGGATTAGCTCGACCCGCTCATTTGTCTTTGCGCTCATCCTCCTCAGCATCATTTTTCTCTGGGGAGAGACGATCCAAGGATTTGCCCTTTCCGTCTTTGCGATTGCCTTTGCGATGGTGTTTTCGGTGAAGGAGCTCTGTATGGCCTTCAATGGATCGATTGTCCGTTTCCGAGGGAAGCTGTTTGACATCGGCGATCGGATTGAAGTGGGAGACATCCGGGGAGATGTGATCGACACCACACTTCTGTCTACCACCGTGGAAGAAGTGGGAAAAGGGGCTTCAAATCATCTCTATACCGGCCGCAGAATCTCTTTTTCGAATAGCTTGTTCTTAACGCTTCCCGTGATTAACGAGTCGTTCTTAGAACATTACTACATGATCTGTATGAAACTTCCTCTAAAAATAGGGGCTGATTGGAAAGAAGGAAAACGGCTACTTCTTAAAATTGCTAAAGAAGAAGCGACTCCTTATCTTGACCAAGCGCGGCGGCGCATCCTCCAAATGGAGAAACGGCGCGGCATGGAACTTCCTTCCGTCGAACCTCGCGTAACACTTGGTTTGCCTGAGCCCGACCGTGTGGAACTTCATCTCCGGATGCCCACCCCTGTCCATCTCAAAGAACGCCTCGAGCAAGTCATTCTTGCGCGCTTTCTTGAACAGTTTTATCCCCAAGAAACACCCCTTGAAAAGCTACTCTAGAGCCACTTTTTTAAGGCTTGAGAGCAGAAGTGAGTTGTTCCAATAGATCGGTTGAGCGCTTGAGAAAGCTCGAAAAAGCGTTGGGATCGAGTTCGCGCTGCGAAAGGAGCGAGAGCTCGTAGAGCTGTTTGACAAGGGAGGTGGCGAGAGCGCTATCTTTCTTTTCAAGCTTTTGGATCGATTGGATCAAGGGGCTGTTTGTATTGACGACAAAGGTCTTTTTATTTCCCATAGAGGGAGGAAGGTCTTGTCCCGATAGAGCAAAGTAATCCCGCATGCGGCGCTCTTGTTCAGAGAGCATAATGAAGGCGGGAACAGTATTGCTTGCGAGACTTTTTGCTTCCACTTCGAGGGCGTCTTCGCTGAGTTTTGTGCGGAAGTAGTCTGCAATTTTTACCGCTTCGGTTTTCCCATCGGCATCGAGAACGGTTTTTTCCCTCTCTTTATCTAGGATGACATCGTCAATCGCTCCATCGAGACGTTGGAATGTGACACCTGCATGTTTTCCTTCAAGGAAGGTCATGAGGGGGGTATCGAGATGGGAAGGAGCAAAGAGAATTTCGATCCCTTTGGCTTGATACATTTCGAAGAAGTGGGAGGTTTGTTTTTCGTCGTGATGGTAGTAAACCTTTTTTTCGGGGTTGCGCTCGAGATACTCTTCCAGGGTGGTCCATGCGTCGTTTGAGGTTTTCCAAATGAGACAGTCTTTTACGCGGTCATAAAACTTTTCGTCTTGCAAAATGCCGAGCTTGAGGATCATTTCGATATCGGGCCATTTGGTAATAAAATTGTCTCGATCTGCCACGTAGGTTTGCGTGAGTTTATCCGACACCTTTTTCGAGATGTGGCTAGACAGTTGGCGCACCGTTTTATCCATTTGGAGGTTGGAACGGGAGACGTTAAGAGGGATATCGGGACTATCGATGACACCGCGGAGAACGGTTAAAAAGTCAGGAATGAGGTCGCGGCAGTTATCAGAAACAAATACCCGATTGCAATAGAGATGGAGAGCGGTTTGATTCGGGTCGAGGCGGCGATTCACCTTGGGGAAATAGAGAATCCCTTGCAGGTTGAAAGGGTAATCGACATTGAGGTGAATCCAAAAAATCGGATCGGGTTCTAACGGATAAAGCGCTTTATAAAAGTCGAGGTAATCTTTGTCGCTGCACTCCGAAGGAGGCTTGATCCAAAGGGGCTCAATCTCGTTAATTTGCTTCCCATTTAAAAAGATGGGGTAGGGGAGGAAACGACAATATCTGAGCAGCATGGTGCGGATTTTGTCTTCCTCTAAAAACTCTTCCGCTTCTTTGCTAATATGGAGAGTAATGGTGGTTCCCCGTGTGTCGCGCGCTCCAGCATCCAGGGTGTAATCGGGAGAGCCATCGCACGACCAGT
>JAGROF010000216.1 GCA_020440405.1 Chlamydiia bacterium | reverse complement strand
CTGTGCTCTCGGTGGTTCAAAATAAATGGTGTCAGAGTTTAATGGACTCGGATTGGGGGCGCTTCGAGAACAATTGGAGGCTTTGGACGCCAAATGTAATGGCTCAGTGGCTTGCGATAGTGTGTGATTATCACGAGAACACTCAGTGTAAATAGTGTTCCAAAAACCTTCAGCTTGTGCTCCCGAATTTTTTCTAACTCTCGCTCAAGAATCGCATCAGGTTGCTGGGGAGGTTCGTCTATAGGAATCCCTAGATCAGGAACCGGTATTACAACCTCTTCCTCAAACTCATGGGGCAGCTTTCCCTGATACGTGACGGGAAACGCCACATAAGAGTTATTTTCTCTCTCCATCGACTCTGCAGCTTCTACAGGAATCTCCGCTTCACCTGGAACAAATCGCTCTGTGGCTTGAAATGGATACATCGCAGTAAGAATCTGCGCCATTCTATTTTGGTTACGTGTGGCAACAACAAAGGCATTTTTATTTCCGTTCAATAACTGAGACCCATGCGAGTCGAATAAGAAATAAACGGGCTGCCCACCCTGCTCAACGATGGCAAGGGCGCAGGTTTTTCCCTGACAGTGAATGATGCACCCCATGCTGCCATGGCGCTCGTAAAGCCCAAGAAACCTCCCTAGCTCAGCTTCAAAAAAAGGCTGGACTCCACCTTTAGGGAGGATCTTTTCATCATGCGCACCCTCCGTTGTTTTCAGACGATACGCTTCTGCAGATTCATAATGACTCAATGCTTGGAATCGATCGACTCCACCTCCATCAAGAACTGCAAGTTCTTGGTTGTCCCGTGCATTCGCCTGAAGAAGATCATACACCCGTTTTCCTGTTGTGATGAACGCATTCACATCCTCTTTTGCAAATGCCCGAGGACCCGAAGCGAGCAAGTGAGACAAAAAGCACTGCGCACAGCTTGTGCACGTGCTGCTCTGCTCTTGTGCCGAAAATTGATTCACATCCCCTATGAAAAGGGAAGCCTTCTCTTCATCCAAAACAAGGGGCCCAGGGAGAGAAAGTGGGAGTAAGCTTGCCACCATTTGGGCAAAAGGACCTCTATCAAAATATTTTTCACCAAGGACTTCACCATAAAGAGTCGTGACCCTTTCTAAAAGCGCGTTTCGATCCGGCGCATTCCCACTAAAATTTTCTTGAAGCGTTTCAACTCTTTTTTGGATTGGTTCCACAATTTACCCCTTATTTGCCCGATAGTATAGAGATTTTGAGAATAAATGTCTTGCCATTCCCCTTTTTTAGCGATAAAATCCCCTCTTTTGAACCTAAATGCAAAGGAATCCCATGTCTCAAGGAACGCTTAAGATTCATAGCGAGAATATCCTGCCGATTATCAAAAAATGGCTTTACACCGATCGAGAGATTTTCTTGCGTGAGCTTGTCTCAAACGCCTGCGATGCAATGAGTAAGCTAAAAATTCTTCGCAATCAGGGACAGACCGATTTTAAGGATGAAGAATTGCGGATCGACCTCACCGTAAGCAAGGAAGACAAAACCCTCAAAATCCTCGATACGGGGCTTGGCATGACGGCTGAAGAGGTGGAAAAATACATCGCCCAGCTTGCCTTTTCAGGAGCCGAAGAATTTGTGCAAAAGTATCAAGACAGCGGTGAGACGGAGCAAATGATCGGCCATTTTGGGCTAGGATTCTATTCCTCTTTTATGGTCAGCGACTCTGTAGACATCGATTCTTTATCGTATCAAAAAGAGGCAAAAGCCGCGCACTGGTCGTGCGATGGCTCTCCCGA
>JAGROF010000215.1 GCA_020440405.1 Chlamydiia bacterium | reverse complement strand
CGAGCAGTTGCGCGTAAAAAGTGAAGAAGCTGCAGAGCTTGAAAGCATTCGCGCAGAAAAACTCCGGGCAGATCAAGAGGTCAAACGCCTCACTGCAGCCCTTTCAGCGCAAGGAGAGAGTTCTCAAGCAAAAATAGAAGGGCTTCGCAAGCAGTTAGAAGAGGCTCAAGGAGCCGCAAGACGCGCAGAGAAAAATGCAAGCGAAAGCGAAGCACGTTTCCAAGCCGCTGACCGCCGCGCGAAAGAGCTTCAAGATGAGCTCGTTTTAGTTCGAAAACTCAACGCAACGCTACAATCAGAAGCCGATAGCGCTGAGGAGCTGCGCGCCGTTCTCCGCGAGATTGCAGGTGCCGTTGGGGCATCAGAAGAGCCTTCGACTCTTCCTCAAGCAGTCCGAGGAAAAGTGCAAGAACTTGATGCCGCTCAAAAACTTCTTGCAGCGGTTTACAAAGGCCTTGCAGGTTCCGATAGTTTGGCTGTCCAGTTGCATGAGACTTCCCCTAAAGAGCATCCTCTCGACTTCACAGACCTTCCACGGATGGTCCAGGATCGGATAGAAGAGGTGGAGCATTTACAAAGCGAACTTGCACGCATCACGCAAGAAAAAAGTGAACAAGAAGCTAAGGTCCTCAGACTCTCAGCAAACCTCGATAAAGCAACAAGCCAATTGAAAGGATTAGAAGTTACAGAAGCTGCCTTGGCCAAAGCTCAGCAAGAACTTGCTGCTCTTGAAAAGAGCGCTGCAGCAACTGAAGAACGCCTGAATGGAGAAGTCCGAGACTTGAAACGAGAGGTTAGGCGCCAGGAAGAGCTTGTAAAAGAGCGCCAAGCGGTTGTAGAGGAAGTGTGCGCAGAACTTACTAAAGCCGAAGAGCAGCGAGACCGCGCGCTAGAGCAGCGAGATGCTGCCAGAAAAGCTAATGTTGAAAAAGATCAACAAATTGAAACACTCACTCGAGAAATTCTCTCCGTTGAAGGAGAGCTCGATAGAGCAAGACGCACACTAGAGGATAACACACGACACATCCGCCAAATGCAAGCACAAATTGAAGAGCAAAGCGTAGGGCTAAGCAAGCGGGACCAGCTGATTGAAGACTACCGATTGAGGATGGAGAAAGCAGAGCGCTCGAACAAACAACTCCGCGCTTACATTAAAGAAACCGAGCAGGAACTGGAGGAGCTCAAAGCAGAAGTCGAGCAGCTCAGACGTGAAAACCGCGATCTTAAAAAAATCATCGAACAGCTTGCTGTCATTCTCGAGGTCCCCTTTAATCCAGAAGAGGGCACTTTGGGAGAACAACTCCTGCGCCGAGCCACGGCCCTTACCAAAACAGAAAGACAACTCGAAGAAGTGATGGCCACGCACGTAAAATATGAAGAGACAATCCGCAGAGAAAGAGAGCGAGAGCTCCTGGCTGTCGAAGAAGAACGCCTCGCTCGAGAAGCAGAAGTGGAGCGTCTCGCGCTTCTGGCTCAGCAGAGAGAAAGAGAACTCGAAAGTGCCTCCTCAGCTCTTACTGAGCTCCAAAGACAAATCCAACGCGCCCAAGATGTCGGAAATGCTTTAGAGGAAATTGGAGGAGAAGTTGGAAGCGAAGGGGTGAGTCTTGGTCTAACTAGGGCAGATGCAGACCTCGTAGATGTTTCCAGACACCACCAAGACTATTTAACCATTTTCCCTCAATTAACTAAGAAAGAAGCCAGACTAGCTGCTAAATCTCACAAATTGGGACATGATGATGCCTTATACCTCGAAGCTTTGGAAAAACTCCGAGAGCAATACTATGGACGCCATGCTAGTTTCATTAGAAAACAGATTTTAGAGATTAACGCACAACCTGGCAAATTGAATAATCTAAAGCTTTTTACCCAATTTTTTGGAGTGACGGATCAAGTGAGTGCAATCACACGCACTCGAGAGTTTGCACAACTTAAAGCAAACCGCACAATGATTGAACGCTTGCAAAAGCAATCTGGTAAAGAGGAACAAATTGCTCGCCTGACTCAGGAAAATGCCGTCCTCACCACAGCACTGCTCCGAAAAACCATGCAACTCATCTATCGAGCAACCGATGATTCTTCAGGACGCTCCCGTTTTAAAAATTTCGGACTCCACTTAATGATGTGGAATGACATCCTGAATAGCCTCGATGCCTCACTTTATGAAGAGGGCGATCGAAGAAAAGCCCTCCGTTCTCCTGATGCAGAACTTTTGCGCCGCACTGTAGGACAGCTTAACGTACAATTCTACCGGATGATGTCAATGACCCACAAACAAGTCCAAAAAGGGGTCTGGGTCGCTCACTAATTGGCAGGAGCTTCTGCTGCGTCTACCTGCACTTCGTTGCCAGGCTTCACATCAGAGATTGCAGCCTTTAAGACTTCAACCTTAGCGCCGTCCACCATTTTTAGAATCACAGTTTCTTCCTCGACACGCACAAGCGTTCCCACGATTCCCATGGCCGTGATGCGGTCTCCTTTCTTCATACTGCTGCGTTGCTGCTGCATTTTCTTTCGTCTCTTTTGCTCAGGACGCATGAGGATAAGATAGAAAAGCACAACGGCTCCCCCAATCATAAGAAGACTAGACCACATGCTTTGTTGACGCCCTGCAGGGGCAGCTTCCTCTGCAAAAAGAGTCGCAGAAGTGAGTAAAGGAGCGAGAAAATATAAAGCTTTTTTCATAAGAAGACCTTGGTAAAAAATTTTCAAATTTCCTCAAGTATATACGATTTATCTTTTTTCGAGGAGTGCAATCGTCTCTAAATGGACGGTATGAGGGAATTGATCGACCCCTTGCAAGGCTTTTAGCTGATATCCCTCCTCTAAAAGCATAGTGATATTTTCACTTTGCGTGCGCGGATTGCAAGAGATATATAAAATCTTTTTGGGCATAAGGCGGATCAAATGTTTGAGCGCCGTCGGATTGAGGCCCGACCGGGGAGGATCGATGATCGCGATATCTGGGGCATCTCCCATCAGTGCCAGCCGCTCTCCAACATCCCCCTTATACACTGTGAGGTTTTGCACACCATTCACTTCTCGATTCACCTCGGCATCACACACTGCATAAGGACTCAGTTCAATCCCTACCACCCGCTTGACATAGGGAGCAAAGACAATCCCTAGCGTTGCCGTTCCACAATAGAGATCATAGACAAGATCATCCTTTTGAGGCGCAGCAAGTTCTAAAGCGCGCGTATAGAGTTTTTCTGCTTGCCGCGGATTGGGTTGAAAAAAGGAATCGGGACTGATCTTAAAGGTGAGTTTTCGTCCCTCTACCTCCAACGTTTCTTCTACTTGTTCTGGTCCCCCCAGATGCATCTCATAAAATTCCGTCGGCTTCCCCTTTGCAATCCGTTGAATCCGCAAATAGAGACTCGCATCAGGAATCACACCACGTACCGCTTTTTTAAAGAAGTGAATCTCTTTTGCTGACAGGCAGTATTCGGGATTTCCTGAAATCGTTAAAATCACCATCTTTCCTTCGCGAAGAGTCAGCGTCCGCAGCGTCCCAGTGTCGGAAAACTGGTGGTACGCTTTCACCGGACTTTCTTCCCACCACTGGCGCACCACCTTGAGGACATCGATAAACCATGCAGAGGTCAAATGACACTCTTCAAGATTCAAAACGTGCCCTCTGCTCCGCGCAATCATGAGTCCCAAAAACTTTTCTCCCTCCCGATTCTGCGAAAAGGAAAACTCCATTTTATTCCGGTACTCCCAAGGATCTTTACAGGGAATAAGGGGAAGGGGCTCGATCTTAAACAGACTTTTCAGAAGCGCTTGCTTTTCCTCTAACTGCGCAGCATAGGCTTTCTGCTGCCAGGTGCACCCTCCACACGTTCCCACATGGCGACAGCGGGGCGTCACACGGTGGGGAGAAGATTCTAAGACATCGAGAAGCGTCGCAACGTAGGTCCGTTTCTTTTTCTTCCCTAACTCCACCTCAACGGTATCCCCTACAACAGATCCGACCACCTCTGCATGGCTGGGCCGATCCTCAAGAGAGGCCAGTCCATGTCCCCGTTTAGAATATTTTTGAATGGTGAGTTTCATGATTCCTCTTGCAGCTTGCAAGAGGAATCATAGAGAAATTAAGAGACCCTGTCAACGACGCTTTCTGCGCGCGACCTTTTTCTTTCCCGTGGGAGCCTTGCGGCGCGTGGTCTTCTTCTTTGTTGCTTGACGCTTGACGACTTTTTTGCGAGACGTTTTCTTCGCTTTCTTCTGCTTCTTTCCTCCACTCTTCTTTTCCGCTGCAACCGACTCTTTGCGGAATTGCTTCGAGAGCTTCGCAAACTGAATCGTCCCTGTGCGGACCCGTTGAGCAGCAGCTCGATTCCCCTTCTCTGAAGCCTTGCGTAAATCCATTGCAAGGTCCATCAGCATCCCTTCCATTTTTCTGATCGTATCCTTCAGTGCCATGCTTTTTAAATCCTCCTTAAAAAACACATGTTGTCTTTTTCCATAATGAAGGATTTAGATATTGTGCAATAAGTTTTTTGAAAACGCTTCCATAAGCTCTCGAATCACCAGAGGAATCTCCATGACCCGCCCATCAATCGACCTCACCGGCATGACTTCTTTATTACTCGACGTCAAAAAAGCTCCCTCAAACTCTTCCATTTCCTGAAGGTGAATCTCCCGCACCTCCACGTCGCAAAGCTCCATCACCACATCGCGAGTGATCCCTTCTAAAATTCCTTTCT
>JAGROF010000214.1 GCA_020440405.1 Chlamydiia bacterium | reverse complement strand
TGGGAAATGATGTGGGGTTTGATCAGGTCTTTGCACGGGGGGTGGAAGCGCATGGAACGCCTGAAGATATCTTTATTGCACTGACCACAAGTGGAAACTCTGAAAATCTTGTTCGCGCTGTTGAGATGGCAAAGAAAAAAGAGCTTTCTGTCGTGACTTTTTTAGGGAAGACAGGGGGGGCTCTTAAGGGAATGGGGGACTTAGAGTGGATTGTCTCAGGGTTTGAGACGTCGGACCGCATTCAAGAAGCCCATATGGCAGCCATTCATATTATCATTGAAATGGTAGAGCAAGAGCTTTTCTTTTCCTCCAAAAAGCGAGAAGCTGAGCATGTAGGAGCCTCTAAATGATCAATGCGCAATCCTATATTGTTGATCTCATTGAAGGACGCCGCAGAGGCGCTTTTGTAAAGGGAGCCCTTTTTGCAATGAGCGGCTTTTTTGAGATGGGGGTTAAGCTCCGCAATATGGCTTTTGACAGGCAATGGATTAAAGAGAAAAAAGTGGCTGTCCCTGTCATTAGTATTGGCAACATCATTGCAGGAGGAACAGGGAAAACTGCTTTTATTCAACGTCTTGCTAAGGATCTCAGCCCTTACGGAAAAATCTCGATTCTTTCCCGTGGCTATCGTTCCCAGATTGAAAAGGTGGGAGGAAGCCTCCATTTGATTGAGCAGTCGCGCATTACTCCTGAAGTGTGTGGGGATGAAGCGTATCTTTTATTTAAATCATTGCCAGAAGCTGTTCTCTTTGTGGGAAAGGACCGCGTTCTCAATGCCGAGCGGGCCGTTTATCATGAGGCGGATCTCATCCTGTTAGATGATGGGATGCAATACCGCAGCTTGCACCGCGATATTGAAATTGTCATGCTGCATGGGGATGATCTCTATGGGAAGGGTTTTTACCTTCCAAGGGGGTATTTGCGAGACTCTCCGAAACGGTTAGAGCGGGCCGATTGTATTGTGGTCAATCACGTGCAAGATTTAAATCATTTTCACGCTGTGGGGAAGGAAATCGCAGAGTGGACAGAAGCTCCTCTTGTTGGAACACGCATGGTGCCTCGTGGAGTGGAAACTCTTTGTGGCGATCACCTTCGGGATCTAAGAAACCGACGGATTGCTGTCTTTTGTGGTTTAGGGAAGCCCGATTCGTTTATTAAAACCGTTTCGGAAATGGGAGGAACGGTGGCAGAAACATGGGCTCTTCCAGATCATGTAGCGCCGACAGAAGAAGAATTGACCCGCTTTGCCGCAAAAAGCGTGGAGAGGGGATGCGATATTATTATCTGCTCGGAAAAAGATGGCGTGAAGCTTCCCGTAAGCCAAGACCTTCCTCTTCCCCTTGGCATTCTGAAAGCAGAAATGGAAGTTGTAACCGGAAAAGAGCAGTATGCCTCAATCCTGAGCCAAATTGGGGAATTGATTTCTCAAAGGGGGGAAGGGTGAAGCCGTGGATTAAGATTCTTATCGGACTGGTCTTAGGGGTGATTGCAGGGCTGGCTTTAGGACATAAAGTGGATTTCCTCGAGCGGATCGGAAAAGCGTTTATCGACCTCTTGAAAATGTTGGTCGGACTCATTGTCTTTTCCTCACTTGTTGTGGGAATGTGCCATATTAGTGACCCGAAGAAGTTGGGGCGGATTGGGACCCGGACCCTCCTTTTTTATGGAGCAACCACCATTATTGCAATTGGGTTTGGGCTCCTGATGGTTTTTCTCTTTAAACCTGGAGCAGGGCTAGGGCTTCCGATTCCTGAAGCGCATCTTCAAGGATCAAAAACGCTAGGGCTGGTCGACTTTATCTTTGCCATTGTTCCTTCCAATCCGTTTGCTGCGTTTGCAGAAGGAAATATTTTGCAGATCATTGTCTTTTCCATTTTCTTTGCCTTTGCGATTACATTAGCGGGAGAGCGGGGACAAAAAGTCTTAGGGCTGTTGGAATCGGTCAGTGAAGTGATGTATTCGTTAACCCATTTCATCATGAAGCTGGCTCCCTATGGGGTCTTTGCCTTGATTGCCACAGCTGTGGGAAGTATTGGGTTAAAGGTCATCTATCCTCTCCTCAAATTTTTAATGTGTAATTATGTCGCGTGTTTATTGCAGATTTTCATCGTTTTTTGTTTATCCTTGCGCTACCTAGTCAAGCTCCGTGTGGCTCCCTTCTTTAAAGGAATGAAAGATGCGATTGTTTTGGCGTTTACTACAAGTAGCAGCTCTGCGACCCTTCCCGTTTCCCTAGAGTGTGCACGGAATCACTTGGGGCTTTCTCCTGATATTTCAGGCTTTGTCCTTTCGTTGGGATCGACGGTCAACATGAATGGTGCCGCGATTGGTCAGGCAATTTCTGCAATCTTCATCGCCCAAGCGTATGGGATTGAAGTGACCGTGGTCAAAGTGTTAATCTTAATTTTTGTCTCTTTGGTATCAGCAATTGGGGCAGCAGGGATTCCTGGAACGGGAATTGTCATGCTGTCTGTGGTTCTCAATGCAATGGGGCTTCCTCTAGAAGGGATTGCGCTTGTTGCAGGGGTGGATCGCTTGCGGGAGATGGTCTCTGCCATGGTCAATGTTCTAGGAGATGCTGTTGCAGCAGTCTATGTGGCAAAAAAAGAAAATCAAATCGACGAAAAACAGTACCATGCGGTCACATGGTTGGAGTAAGAATTATGAACCTATCTCACAATTATAAACCCCATCCTTTTGAGCCTTTTTTCCCAGAATCTGAAAAAAAATGCTTCAAAATTCTGAAGTTTCAAATAGTGAGATAGGTTCATGGGTGATGAAGTAGAGATTAAGTTACCGAAGCTTGGGGAAAGTATTGTCAGTGCCACGGTTGTCCGGTGGTTTAAGAAGGTGGGCGATCCCGTGAAGCTTGATGAGCCGCTCCTCGAGGTTTCAACCGATAAGGTCAACAGTGAAATCCCGTCCCCCGTTTCAGGAAAGATTACGCAGATCCATGCCGTTCCTGAGCAAGAGCTCGATGTGGGAGCCCCTTTAGCGGTGATTGCAACGGGAAAAGAAGAAGTCATTCTAGAGGAAGAGGTCGCAGCGCCCGCAACCCAAACAGCAGAAAAAACCCCTTCAAAAAAGGGATTTTTTACCCCTGTGGTTTTAAAGATCGCACAAGAGAAGGGGATCGACTTATCCGAGCTGGAAAAGATTCCTGCAACAGGGGCTGGGGGACGCCTTTCGAAACGGGATCTCGAAAAGTATCTTGAAGGGCGGCAGGCCGCTCCGCAAGAGGGAGAAGAGCGGATTAAAATGACGCCCATGCGGAAGATGATTGCCGATGCAATGGTTCGTTCTTTTTATGAAGCGCCTCATGCTACGCTTGTCAATGAAGTCGATGTCACGGAGCTCGTTAAATATCTCAAGCAAAACAAAGACTCTTTCCTGAAAGAAAACGGCTATAAGTTAACGATTACAACCTACATTGCAAAAGCCATTGCCGAAGGAATCAAAAAATATCCGATGCTCAATGCCTCCCTAGAAGGGGAAACAATTGTCATCAAAAAAGGGGTGAATTTAGGGATTGCCGTCAACATTGATGAAGGACTAATCGTTCCTGTGATTCCAAGGTGCGATACCCGTTGCCTCAAAGAGATTGCCAAAGAGATCGCCTCCCTTTCCGAGCGGGCACGGACGGGCAATCTCAGCCCCGACCAGGTGAAAGAAGGGACCTTTACCATGACCAATTTTGGGATGTCAGGGGCCCTCATTGGGACGCCGATTATCCGGCAGCCAGAAGTGGCCATTCTTGGGGTCGGAGCCATCCAGAAAAAGGTGGTTGCATTCGATGATGACACGATGGGGATCCGTTCTATGATACATCTTTCCCTCTCCTTTGATCACCGTGTGATCGATGGAATGTATGGATGCAGTTTCCTCGCTGAGGTGAAGGATTACTTGGAGCGAGGCGGTGCTATATATAGCTGAATTAGTTTAAAATGGTAACAATTCATCCAGATCTTTTCACCGATAATTTTGCGCTCGATCTCACTGGCTTGCGCGAAGCCAGCTTCGCTCTCCGCGCTTCATTTTCAATGAAAATCTTCTGTCCAATTGTTACTATTTTAAACTAATTCAGCTATAGCGCCGCTTTCAAAGGTGTATTGAATGGTTT
>JAGROF010000213.1 GCA_020440405.1 Chlamydiia bacterium | reverse complement strand
CAACTTATTTTTCAGAAATGGTATAACTCCCCCCCAGTGGAGGTTCTTGCGTTCTTTTCCCGTAAAAGGTTTTTGGATGAGACCGTCTGCGGTGCAGAGGGTAGCAAGGGTGTGCCCCTTCCGTTTGAGGGGGTGGCGGACGATGCGTGCCCCACTTGGAGTGTGCGGGGTTTTGGAGGCGATGAGGTAGGAGAACTTCTCGTCTTCGTGCCCCAGCGCTCCTTTTTTAAGGACGCGATGCAAGGCAGTGCGGGGAAGACGGGCAGCAAAGTGACACCAATCGGTTCCTGTCATGGGACAGATGTTATGGTGGGGACAGGGGGCATGAAGAGACATTCCCAATTTAAGCACTTGATTTCGAATGGCATTAACTCTTGTAAATCCGCTTGGCGTCCCCGGTTCAACCACGACAAGGAAGTTTTGCGTGAGAGCGTGAGCGTTTGCAATGACTGCTGAGAGAGTCTCTTGGGGAATTTCGTTGAGAGAGTAGGAAAAGAGAATCAGGTCGGCTGTTTCTTTTAAGTTGAGAAATGACATGTTTTTCCAGGTGGTTGGAAAAGGGGGATTGGGTATAAGCGATTGAGCGATTTGGATAAACGCAGGGTCTTGCTCGATCAAGGTCAGGTGCTCAATCGGTTGCTCTTGCAGAGCCCAGATAGACGTTCCAGGACCAGCGCCACAATCAAGGATGGTAGCAGGAACAGAAATTTCCGAAAAAACCTGTTTTAAAACAGCATAGGTAGCAGGCAAGCGTGTAGCAATATAGGCCGCGCGGTGAAGATCAGTAAGGTGCGCTTTTCCCTTTTGATACCGCTCTGAAAGCTCTTGCGCTGCTTGGGAGAGGGCTTTTTGAGAGTAAGGAGCACAGAGATCGCGGATGGCTTCTTCGAGATTCATTCAATCTTTGCCTGAAGTAAAAGGGCTGCAGCCACCAAAGCAGAAAGGCTAGAAAACACAAAGGGAATCATCGAATGCGCATGGAGAAAAAGCCCACCCATCAAAGAGGAAAACATCATCGTTAAAGACAGCATCGATTGACTCAGCCCTAAAACCTTTCCTTGGATGTTTTTGGGGGCTGCATCTGAGATCGCGCTTGTACAAAGAGGCCAAATCAATCCCGAAACAATCGTACATCCCCCTAGAAGAATTAAAAAACCTCGTAAATAATTGGGGTAGGGAACAAAAACCACAAGCCCCCCAAACAAAACAAAGGATGAAAGAAGGATCCATTTCGGACGAATTGTGTGAACAAATAAGCGGTGCAATACACCCGTTCCAAAAATCCAACAGATTCCTAAAAGAGCGCATACATCTCCAATTCGAGAGTTGCTTAAGTGAAAGTTTTCCACAACAAAAGCAGGAACAAATAAGAAGATGATATTCCAGGAAAAGAGATAGAAAAACTTGAGCAATGGGCTCGAAAATATGAAGTTACGCTGGTAATGGGGGCAAATGAACGGATTGATACAGGTCCCGGAAATGGGACTTTATTTAATTCTTTAATTATCATAGGACCAGATGGAACCTTACTTAACCATCATCGAAAACTCATGCCCACTTTTACT
>JAGROF010000212.1 GCA_020440405.1 Chlamydiia bacterium | reverse complement strand
GTTTGCCCGAAATCATCGGTTCCTTCATCAGCTTGATGTTGAGAATACCCTTTAGATTCATCAGAGGTTTTGACATCATCTGAAACCGATTTCAGAGAGACACCCAACTGAGTCTTCATCTCAAGAAGGCGTTGTTTAAACTTTTCAATCTCATTTTTTTTTAATGCCATGAATGAACCTCATTTTTTCATATCTTCGGGTGCAACCGTATGGATTGCATCCATAATCTCATCAACATCTTTAAACCGCCGATAGACACACGCAAAGCGGATATAGGCAACGGTATCAAGTTCTCTTAGCTTGTCCATTGCAATTTGCCCTAGAGTCGTGGTGTCGATCTCTCGCACCTGTTTTTCAATGAGCTCATTAGCAATGCTAGAAGCTAAATCGCGCACTTGATCGTGACTAATCCGTGTATGTCGGGAGGCAGCATCGAGTCCTTTAATCAACTTTTGAAGATTAAAGTCCTCATAACTTCCATCTCTTTTTTTTATTTGCATCGAAATGTCTACCGTTTCAAATGTTGTGAAACGGCGGGCACATTGAAGGCATTCTCGACGGCGGCGAATAGCATTTGTCTCACTTGCATTCCGCGAATCGGTAACTTTAGACTCTTCATGTCCACAAAAAGGGCACTTCATGTTTTCCTCACCAAATGATGCGAGTTACAAACCCGAATGGTCGCCTAGAAGCATTCATCTGGGTTTTTCTTTTTTTCCATCTTCAAGGGAGCGAAACACCCTCTACTTTCATTAAGTATAGTGGGTATTTCGCTCCCTTGAACCTGAAAAAAAAATCGAAAACCATCTAAATACGTCTAGGCTACCATCCGGGTTATACAAATCACGCGATTTCTGGCCTACAAAAAAAATTCGGAGGAGGTGGGATTCGAACCCACGATACGCTTATCACGTATACACGCTTTCCAAGCGTGCTCCTTCGGCCGCTCGGACACTCCTCCACGCCAAGGAAATAGAGGCACTATATGCGGATGGAGATTATTTTACAATATTGGACTCGACAGAAGAAATATTTTAAGATAAGATAGAATGAAAACAGGTCGATTTATGAAACGTCTTTGCTCTTTTTTGCTTGGTATCTTTTTTCTTGCTAGTTGTCAGAGTTCTTCCACACAGGATAAAGGAAAACCTTTGGTTGTCACGAGTATTCCTCCTTACGTTTCCCTTGTCAAAGCTATTGTTGGAGATTCGATGACGGTCACTTCAGCGACAGGAGGAAATTTCGAACCCCACACTTCTGAAGTGACTCCCAGGCATATGAAAGCCATGCAAAATGCCGACCTCTTTATTGGAATTGGGGAGCCTTATGAAAAAAAACTTTTAAATGCGATCAATCAGGGATCCCACCATGTTCACTCCCTTGAACTCGCCCAAAAAGTTCCTTTGCTCTCTTTTTCTGAAGATTCTCATGTTGTGAACGCCTGCCACGGCTCTTCAGAGTCTCATCAGGGAGGCGAAGACCGCCATATCTGGCTGGGCCCCGACAGCCTAATCCTGCAAGTCAATCATCTGATTGAAGCGGTGTCTCTTTTAAATCCCGAGATGGCCTATGAATATGATCGAAACGGCAAAGCTCTCATTGCAAAAATCCGTAAGCTCATTGAAAATCTGCAAGAAGAGCTACGCCCATTTCAAAAACGAGCAATTATTATTTCTCATCCCGCTTTAGGGTATTTTTGCCATGAGTTTCACCTTCTTCAGATTGCTGTAGAGTGTGAAGGGAAGGAGCCTCTTCCCCGCGATGCTGCCAATATCCTCCGCTTTGCCAAGAATGCAGATGCTATTTGTGTCTTTACCGCTCCCCAATTTAATAATAAAGGGGCAGAAATGATTGCGCAGCAGCTAAACTTACGTGTCGAGAATTTCGACCCTCTTAACGAAGACCCTCTTGCCACGATTCAACATGTTGCGAATGCCATAACCCAGTAGTTTTGTGTTAGCTGTAATTTTTAAACACCTCTTCTTCTCCTACGGATCCATTGAAATCCTAAAAGATGTTTCTTTTGAAATTGAGACGGGAGAATACATTGGAATCATCGGCCCTAATGGAGGAGGAAAAACGACTGCACTGAAGCTCATGCTTGGATTTTTAACCCCAAACCGGGGAACGCTTAAGGTTTTAGGGAAAACGCCTGCGTCTGTGCGCACACGCATGGGATACGTCCCGCAAATCAACGTCTATGATAAGGACTTTCCGATTTCTGTATTGGAGGTTGTCTTATCTGGAAGCTTGTCTCACTTAAACTGGAGAGGAAAATTCCCCAAAGAAGTCAGGGAGAGAGCGCATGCTCTCATTGAGGAAATCGGACTGAGTGGTTTTGAAGGGCGCCCTTTTGGCTCCCTTTCAGGAGGACAAGCGCAACGGGTTCTCATTGCACGCGCTTTGATGTGTGATCCCGAAATCCTTTTTTTAGACGAGCCCACAGCCAATGTCGATGCCAAGTCAGAAGAAAGAATTTTTAACTATCTCAAGACATTGCAAGGGAAAAAAACCATTCTCATTGTCACCCATAATTTTGATGCAATCATCAAAAATGTTGAGCGGGTCCTTTGTTTCCAGCATGAGGTTTTTTCCATGCTCCCCAAGGATGTCTGTGAACATTTTGCGATTGGGATGTACCACAAGCCGGGGGAACATTCCCATGATTAGTTTTGACTTCTTTACGGACGTTTTGACACAACCCTTCTTCTATATGGCAGTATTAGGCGCTTTTGGAGCTTCCATTGCGGGAGGGGTCATTGGCTCTTATGTTGTTGTTAAACGGATTGTTTTTATTGGGGGTAGTATCGCTCATTCTGTGATCGGAGGCTTGGGCGCTGCTCTCTATATCAAAAGGGTTTACAACATCGCTTGGTTGGAGCCTGTACATGGGGCTCTTCTTGCAGCCTTTTTGTCAGCATGGCTCATGGGCACGATCCATCTCCGTTACAGGCAACGTGAAGATACCGCTATTGCAGCGCTTTGGGCCTTTGGAATGTCTGTTGGGGTAATCTTGATCTCTCTTACTCCAGGTTATACGAACGAAATTACCAACTATCTTTTTGGGAATATCCTGTGGGCAAATCATAGTGACATTCTCCTATTATATGGACTCGATGTGGTCATCTTAGGCATCACCTGGATCTACCACCGCCGCTTTCTCGCCATCTGTTTCGATGAAAATCAAGCGGCTTTACAAGCTCAAAATGTCAAGGTGCTTTATCTTCTTCTTCTCTCTCTCATTGCGTTGACGGTTGTTTTAATGATCCAAGTCGTCGGAGCGATTCTTCTGATTGCTTTTCTCGCCCTCCCTGCTGCTACCGCCAATACTTTTACTCACCGGATGTCAAAAATGATGGG
>JAGROF010000211.1 GCA_020440405.1 Chlamydiia bacterium | reverse complement strand
TAGCCTCCTTTCTTAAGAGGCTGTCTCTGAATTAAGAGACAGCCTCTAAGATGCCCATTCTAGAATAGGAGACAGAAAAAGTGCAACATGATATACCGAAGGTAATAACGAGGTCTTTATGAAATCCATACTCCTATTTCTCTTCCCTTTTGCAATGCTCACCGCTGATGTCACTTATGTCTATAACAAAGATGTCGAAGGACGGGAATCGAAAACCACCTGGACCCTCGACTTTAAAGAAAGCGACGACACTCTGCATATCATTGGAGAAAGCACAAATGGAAAAACCTTGATCGTTACCTCTCCCGACCGCGTGACCAAAAGCTTTCGCTATGAAAATACCGCCCGCAAAGACCAATATTCCGTCCACCGTGAAGGAGACACCCTAATTGCCATCCGAGACGCCGATGGAGAGCGCATTCAAAAACACTTCCGTATTGGAGACAGTGCCTGGGTTCAAGAGTTTGACTTCTGCTTCAAACCTTTTATCCTCTCAGGTTTTCACGACTTCAAATTCTCCATCGTCCATCCCAAAAAGCTGAGCCTCCACGATATGGTTGCCACAAAGCAAGGGTTTGAACCCATCGAGGTGCATGGCAAGCAATATGATGCCCTCAAAGTCAAAGTGACCCTGACCGGCTTCAAAAAAATGTTCTGGCACGCCGACCTCTGGTTCGATCCCCAAGCCGGTGACCTCCTCAAATACATGGCCAACGAAGGCCCCAACACCCCCCTAAGCACCATCACCCTCTTCTCCAAACAAGTCGCCAAATCCCCCTAAAGGAAAGTCACTGAATAAATATAATCGGAGAATTTTCTCGATTGGCACTAAGAGCTAAAAGCTTCTGTCTAAGAACTTCTTGAAGCTCTTGAAAAGATCTTTCTGAATACCCATCCAGTTTGACTGAAAAAACTTCAGCGCAACTTGGAACAAAAAAGTGGCTATTTTTATGAATTTCCCTGCTAATCAGTCTTCCATTGATCACACCAAAGTTTTTTTCCATATCCTGGTCTTTAAGAAGACTCAGCAAGTGAAGAGATATTGTGTCTTTCTCTATATGCTCATGATTTACCAAGCAATGAGATTCATCTTGACAGACCTCCAGTCCCATGAATTCAGCAACTTGGAATAAAAAATCTTTAGTTTTTACTTTATACTCCGAGTCATTCACCTCTATCACCCAAGCGTACATTTCTCTTGGCTCATCAGCATGAAGAGAAGGTAGTGGCAAAAACAAACTCACTAAGACAAAAAACCTTAGAACTACTCTCTTTTTCATAAAATCTTCTCTCCTCTTCTTTTCTTTGAAAAGATAAAAAAAGCAATGTTTAGTGAAATTAAAACATTTAAGATAACAAATATAAGCTGACTAGAAATATTAAAAATTGTCGTCAATATATTCAGCACAATAGCAAACATAAAGCCCAATGAAAAACCAATAGAACCAAAATCCCAGCGTGATAACTTTCTTCTAGCAGTCATGCAGTACTCCAAGGTTTGAAATTCGGGTCCAGAGGTTTAAGAGGTTGGTTAAATGGTTTGAAACTTGGATCTAGAGGCTCCAAAGCCCCATCCAAAATCAGCCCTTTAGCCCTTAGCTCCTGTTGGTTCTTTTCATAATCTTCCCATAATGTGTAAAAATGAACATCTTCATACTCTGTTCCCCTCTTTTTCATAAGAGCTTGAAATTGGTCCCAAGTAAGAAAGATCTTCTCTTGCTACTGCAGAGAAAGCCGCATTCTTATAGTCTCTTGAAAACACAGCAACGGTTAGCACTCCTGCTGCATGCATGAGTGAATTCACAAAGGACATTAGCTCTTTGAACTTTTCTTGTTCTTCTTGAATACTCGAACAATGAATAGAATGTAATAGAACATTTATCTCAAACTGCTGTGCTCTCTTGTGTTCTGGGTCTAAATAGCCTTGAACCGCCCCACAAGTCACAGGTTTTGGCTTTCCAAACTCACTTTGTAAAATAGCAACAATTGCTTCAAGAAGTTGAGGATTTTCACTCACTGAGCCTATAGAAATAGTCCTACTGTTTAACTCACCTATAGGCTGTTCATTACCTCCCGAGTAGTCATAAAGGTAGAGGTCCCCCGAAGGTTCTATGGCATCCATAATATCGTGTCTCCAGCTTAGTTTAAACTTCAGGGTTTAATATTGGATTGATTCTGATTTGTTGTACAGAGCTAAGGAGTTTCAACCACCGAGAGCACAGAGAACACAGAGAGGTTTTTCATTTTAGTCTTCGATGAGCTTTTGGCCGCGGCGAAAGAGAAAAAGAATGAAGATCATGCCTAGGATGAAGAAAAGAGAGAGCATGATCATGGGATTGCCATGGGCAACCTCGAGGAGAGCAAGGCCGAGAACGGCGCAGCCGATATTGATGAAACTCATGATGGAAGAGGCATTAGGCTTGTCAGGAACACGGAAGGTTGCGATCACTGCAGCATTCGAGTAGAAGAGAGGGCTTCCGAAGTAGATGATGAAAACGGGGAGAAAAAGATTCCAAGGACTTTTGAAACCAAGGAAAAAGAGGGCAGCAAAGATCAAGATTCCTAAGGCCATCATGAAGATCCCAAGCTTCAAAACAGTTTTAATTTTACAGTGGGAAGATAAGCGCGCAGCAATAAAATTCCCCAAGAAATACCCTGCTGCAGGGATCAAATTATAGATCCCATAGACATCAGGCGAAAGCCCCATCATTCGAATTCCAATGACAGGAGCTGTGGCAGCAAAGGTATAGATAAACGCGGTGGTCGTCCCAATCATGATTGAATAAAGGGAAAGGATGGGGTTTTTAAAGTCCCGCAGATAGGCTTTTATCACACGGCGGAGACTAAACGAATCGCTTTCCTTTTCGGTCGAGGTCTCTGCTAGGCGGTAAGCAAGGAAAAGGGCAAATACGCCATATAAAAAGAGAAAGTAAAAGCAGCTGATCCACCCTAAATAGGCTACCAGAAATCCCCCAATGGCAATCCCTACCCCAGGCACAACAGCAAAGGCTAGCATCGTATAAGCTGTGACCTTTCGCGCGTGAGACTCATAATAGTAGTCACTGATAATCATAAACGTCAGGCTTAAGCCCACGCTGGAACCTAAAGAGGTGATTAAACGCGCAAGAACAAGGAGGGTTAAATCATCGATGTATCCTGCAAGAATACAAAGAAAATTTCCGATAAGCGATACCCCGATTCCCACATACAGGGCAGGCTTTCTCCCATAACGCTTAGCAACAGGACTATAGATGAGCTGTCCAAGAGAGTAGCCCAAAAGAAAGAGCATTACAGTCAGCTGCGCGATACCCGCCCCGACATGAAAACGGTCCATAACAGAGGGAATGGCAGGAGTAAAGAGGGCTGTTCCAATTGACCCATAAGAGATCAAAACAATTAGTGTGAGAAGTGATGGCTTCTTCACATTTAAACGGTAGTCAGAATGAGGCTCAGCAGGCACGGTCATATATTAGTGCTTCCAATGTTTCTATCCACTTGGGGTGGTCATTTAATCCTTTAACAAGCTCCAGAGTTTCTCCTCCACTTTCTTGAAACTCTTGCCTATATTGAGAACCGATCTCTTCAAGGGTTTCCAAACAGTCTGCCACAAAAGAGGGACAAAACACAAGGACACGCTTCTTCTTCTTTGCGGCAAGTTCCTTTAAAAGGAGGTCGGTGTAGGGCTCTATCCATGGGCTTTTCCCTAGGCGGGATTGGTAGGATTGACTCCATTTTCCCTCCGGAATGCCCAGGGCTTGAACAATTCCCTTTGTGGTCGCTAAACATTGAGAAGGGTAACAGGTTGATGGATTTTCAGAATACCCTTTTTGAATTTGTTTTTGGGGAAGACCATGGTAGCTGAAAACAATATGATCAAAATGGTCTAAATCCCATTCTTTTCCCCGCTCTGCAAAGGCCTCAATAAGCTTAGGGTGATCCTCATAATGAGAGACAAATCGCACCTCTGGAATGGCATTCCACCGAGAAAGAATCTCAAAAATTTTCTGGTGCACCGAGCCTGTTGTCGCCGAGGCATAATGAGGAAACAGCGGGAGAATAACAAGCTTTTTGCACCCCTTAAGCACCTCAAGTCCCTCTTCAATCGAAGGAGACTGGTAGCGCATGGCAAGCTTCACTATAAACCCCTCCCCGAGTTTTTCCTGAAGAAGCTTTTCGACTCTTTTGCCATACACTAGAAGAGGAGAGCCTTCCTCTGTCCAAACCGAGCGATATAGAGCAGCCGATTCTTGATAACGTCGAGGGATAATCACTCCCCGGACTAAGAGATTCCGTGGAATAGCCGGAAGATCAATGACTCGCCCATCAGTGAGAAACTCCGTGAGGTAGCGCTTGACATCTTTCGGATGGGGAGAGTCGGGAGTCCCTAAGTTGACACAGAGTACCCCTGTCGTCATATATTTTCCATGCTTTTGACTTGGCTGAATTCGACATGCTTATAGACGCGATTCAGATTGAATAGCGTCCCACAGAAAATCGACGTCACTCCAAACAACACAAACCCTTGCGCATAGAGGTTAAAATCTCCAAAAAATCCCAGCAGCTGAGGAACCACTCCAGCTCCCATTAAAAAACCAAAAGGGGCAATTACAGAGACAATGGTCGAGTTTTTCTCAGGAGGGACAATTGTAGCAATCGCAAAATGGATGAGGGGCATGAGACAAGCCGCCACGGGAGATTGAAGGGCAAACAAGACCAGAGAACTCGAAGGGTTCACCGTCCCCATAAGAGATGTTAAAGCTCCACAGCAGACAAAGGTTAATACCATCGATCGCTTCAACCCAAATCGGTCCGCAACAAATCCTGCCCCAATCGCTGTGATAAAGCTTAAAACACGCGCAATGACAACCAAATGATACACAGCATCCTTATCCAGAAGGTTATGACGCTGAAAATAGTCAGGAGCCATATTATAAATGCCTAAATTTAAACCATTTGCTAAGCAGAGAAGAACAAGTAAAATCCAAAATGAGGGCCATGAAAAGACACTGCGAATGAAGGTAAAGGTAATCGGTTCTCCCCTTTCATTCCCCTGTTTGAACAGGAAGTATAACACAAAACCAATGACCCCTGAAATCCATCCAAAACCACTTAAAATCTGTTTCCAATGCCATAGCTGAATCGTATGCTGAATCAAAATTGGAGAGAGGATAAAGGCAACACTTTGCGCTGTGGCAAAAATTCCGAAGGCTTTTCCTAAATGCTCCCGTGCTACTCCTTCTCGGAGCATTGCCACAGCGGAGGGAATAAAAAATCCTGAGCAAAGCCCCACAACAAACAAGGCAAGGCGGAAAAGCTGAAAGGTTTCTGCATAGGAGGTAACCATGAGTGCGCACCCCGTAGAAACCAAGGAAAAAATAACCGTTTTCTTATGGCTGATCCAAGACGAAAGAAATTGGGAACCGAAAAGCGTGATCGCAAACCCTACAGAAAGGATAAAGAAAAGGTTTCCTGTATCCGCATGACACAGATTCATTTCTTCACAGATATAAGGTGTCATTGGAGGAAAAATGATCCGCGCCATGATATTCAAAAACGAAGCAAATGTGATGAGCGTTAAAAAAGGGAGAAAAGGGAAAAAAGAAGGCCTAGTGTCCATGCAAACGATCCAAATTCTTGTCTATTAAGAGCTTATACCCAAACAACTTCAAAAGTTGAATTTTCGGCTGCGCCAAAACACCGTAATTCGCCGATCTTAAGTG
>JAGROF010000210.1 GCA_020440405.1 Chlamydiia bacterium | reverse complement strand
CCTTTAATACTGGATAGGTTCATGGGAGCGTCGCTTGAAAAGGCGAAATACCTTTTGTTTAAAATAATCGAGGACTTCCTTTCCTAAAAGGAGCACAGCTAGGAGAATCATAACTTCTGGCCCCCCTAGTGTTAAAATTCCCATGAGTAGTGCTGTCACCCCTCCCGGAAGATCTAAAAAAGGAATTAGAAATCCTATGAAAGGAAGCCCAAAACTTAAAATCAGGCAGGCCATTCCCAGGTAGTATTTCCAACCTTTATGGATTTGAAGGGACTTATTCATATAGGGGAAAGATACATCTAAGGACTGAATAATGTCTACTTATAACACCTCAGCCACTAGATCTTCTAGATGGTCTAGTCTTTAGAACGAAGCTGCGACTGAACAAGGCAGCAAATTCCAGCCTTTTGAAGCGATACCAATAGTGACTCTGAAGGATGACGAAGATCAAAAACAAATTCGGTCACGGAGGATAGAAACTCCAAGTAGTCATTCTCACTGAGCTTACTTGCTGCTGAAGGGACAATGGATCCTGTTGCTAGCCTCAAAGTCACAGAGATAAGCATAGCGCGCAGAATGAGGTCCATCATTTGGACGGAACAAGCTTCATCCTCAGGAGTGCTTGCTGGAACAAGTGGGTAAAGCGTTTCAAGGCTTACGTTAAGGATACGTTCGACATTCACACGTAAATCGGAAGGATCAATAATCAATTTAAAATGAGGATCCCACATAAGTTTCAGAGTATGAAGCAAACGAGGGCTCACTCCAAACTCTTTTTTCAAGATATTTTCCAATTCCCGAGGAATTAAAAATGCCCCAGAAGCTTCACTACCACCCCAAACAGGTTCAAACATCCTGGCAATGGCTGGGCTATAATCTCCAAAATATTCGCCCAAAAGAGCTTCTAGGATTCTCTGACGACTTTCAGTAAACGAATTTGAAGGTCCTTGTGTATCTAGATTATTTGGCTTCGATTGGTGCATGATTGTGAGCATTTCCTCTTTATGCTCCTGAATCAATTGCCTCATTTTAGGGCTTCTAATGATTTTAAAAAATGCGTTAAATTCTCTGAGGAGAATAGCACTATCATTCACCGAAAGATCATGTTTATACTCCCTTAACACCTGTTCAATCTGCTCCATGCTTTTGGCTAATTCAGGATGCTCTTGAATCACTTTTTGAAATGCATTGATACCAGCCTGAACGGCTTTATAAAGATTTTCAGTCGCCTCTTGAATTGCGTGGTCTTCAATCCTTGAAATAACCGGTTTATAAAGCAAAGCGTTTTGCGGAATCACTGCACTCACAGCCTGTTGAACTCCTTGAGCCACAGTCCCCTCTAAGGCTGGCTGACCCATCTTACTTACGCGATTTGAAAGCTCTTTCAAAAGCATCGAAGTCAATGCTGATCGTGCCGCTCGAATTTCTTGTTGGTCCACAAGAGCGCCTATCTGGCTTGAATCAAAAGACTCACTCAGAAGATGCCCCTCAAAAAGGCTTTTATACGTCTCAAAGTTATAGGCAACATGGCTCAAATAAAAAGAAAGAGCAGAAGTTGTCCAACCTCCAAACCCCAAAGTATCTAAAGCAAAGTTTGCGCCATGATAGGTCAACATAGAGGGGGTCATATTCTTAGCGTACCCTCCTAAAGTCTCACCTGTTCCAGCCATGTACATGCCAATATAATTGAACAAGAGAGCTATTGAATAAAACCCCAGGTCGTAAGCCATTCCTCCTGAGGCGTCTTCTAGATAATTTGTTAAAGGATTCCAATGCATATACTCTATAGCAAGCATCAGGAGAACAGCTCCAAATTGAATCTTCTGGCGTTGATCCTCAAATTTCATCAAAGGAAGCTTGTCTAGCAAATAAAAAATCCCTACCGTTCCCATAAAGGTTCCGCAATAACGACCGAGGGGTTTTCCGATATACTCACTTATTTGTCTTCCCACAAAAACAGCAGGGTTATATTCCTTAGGGAGGACCATACTTGATTCATCAATCACAGCCCCACCTACCATTTCTCCAATATTCTCAACTGTTGCACCGATAGATGTTCCCAATAGAATATTTTGCTTTAAACTGGCTTGAAAGGCTTCAAGATCTTTAGAAGAAATATCTTCTCCAGTAAGATTCATGATCTGCTGATGGAGTTCTTGAAGACGAAAACACGTTGCAATAGCCTGTTTCGCAGCAGCTTTTTCTTTGGGAAAACTCAGGATTCCAGCGCTCTCTTGAAACTGGTAGAGCTTATCCAAAATCTCCTGTGTTTCACCAGCCGTTGGGATTTTGGAGAAAATAACCTTGTGTCCAAACACAATAGAACAATCATTCGATAGACTTAGAATTTCCGTCTTTGCCTGCTCAAATAATTCCCGGAGCTCAGGACGACAAGATCGCATCCTTGTTTCATTCTGAGGATGTCGTAGAACCACGTTAGAAAGCTGAAGGGTTTTTACAGTTAAAGCAACGGCCCCATCGTATAGGATCTGCGTAGAGTAATCCTTTAGGCTGCTAAGTGTCTGCATGCCTGGAAAAGAGCTAGGTAACCGATTCCATAAATTAGAAGTCACGGCTCCAAGGCACTCATATGCCCCAACATATAAATCATGTGCTGTAAACACAACAGAAACATTTTGCATAATAAACTCACCATTTTAAATATTAATTATATCAAAAAAAATTATTAAAGTTAAATGTTTTTTATAATTAATTTATTAAACACTTTATAATTAAGGGATTAAGTTGTAATAAGTATAAGTGTTTAAAAATTAAACACTTATGTTGTTATGTTGGATATATCGAAACAAATAGGATAATTTGTGTAGATCAAGGATCCCTGCTAAGTGCTGAAAGGACCTCCCGCAAGCAAGCCCGCCACGAGGAGCTTGAAAGTCAAAATAGTCTTGAGCTAGGTATAGATCAGGGCTTTGCTCAACTGCAATAACCGTTTTTAAAATAAGTTGAATGGCTTGGTTTTCTTCTTGTTTCCCAATCAAATATAAAAGTTTTGTATGAAAAACGCTTTTCTCTAATGGCTTCTCTTGAGGGCACGCTCTTACATTCTCTAACTCCTGAGAGACATCAAATGAGTAGAAATAATTATAGAAAAATTGCTTAACTGCTTCCATGAAATTGCCCAGTATCCTAAATTGTAAGAAATATAAAGAAAATCTCCCTTTATTTCAAGCTCTTATCCAAAATAGTTAATACCGATTGCTTCACGTACTTCATGGAGAGTTTGGGAAGCGGTTTCATTGGCACGCTCTGTCCCTTTGCGAAGCATTTCCAAGACCTCTTGAGGATCTCCTTCATACTCAGCACGCCGTTTGTGAATCGGTTCTAGAAACTCAAGAAGCACTTCCAAGAGATACTTTTTTACTGTTCCATCTCCTAAGCCTCCCCTTTCGTAGTGAGACTTGAGCTCTTGGATTTTCTCGAGGTCTGTTCCAAAGGCATCGAGGTAGCTAAAGACTGGATTGCCTTCGACTTTCCCAGGGTCTTCAATCCGCAGGTGATTGGGATCGGTGTACATTTTTTTCACTTTTTTCGAGACTTGATCGGGAAGATCTCTGAGATAGATCGCGTTATTGAGAGATTTTCCCATTTTCGCCTGTCCATCAGTTCCAGGAAGGCGTGCGATTTTAGGAATCTTTGCCTGCGCTTCGACAAGCACATCGGTATGATAGGTGCGATTAAACGCGCGGACAATCTCGTTGGTTTGCTCAATCATCGGCTTTTGGTCTTCCCCAACAGGAACTAAATTGGCTTTGAAAGCGGTAATGTCCGCCGCTTGAGAAACGGGATAGGTCATGAATCCCGCAGGCACACTTTCCCCAAATCCCTTCTGCACAATCTCTTGTTTAACGGTAGGATTATGCTTGAGACGGTTCCATGTCACTAGATTGAGATAGTACATCGTGAGCTCGGAAAGAGCAGGGATATGGGATTGGATAAAAATTGTGGTCTTTGCGGGATCAATACCTACTGCCAGGTAGTCCAGAGCGACTTGAATCACGCTATTACGCACTTTTTCCGACTCTTTGGCATGGTCTGTCAGGGCTTGCAGGTCAGCAATCATCACATATTGCTCACAACTCTCTTGCAATTCAACGCGCGCACGAAGTGATCCCACAAAGTGTCCTAAATGGAGAGGCCCTGTGGGCCGATCTCCTGTCAAAATCGTATCTTTTTTTCCCATAGGTTTAAGTCTAACACGATTTTTTCTTTGAAGAAAGAGGAAAATTTTTGCTATTGTCCGTCATATGGAACGTGAAGCAAAGCCCAAAGGGGATGACGAAGAGATCCCAGAATATGAATTTCCCTTTCAAATTGGGCGTTACACTATTCTCAAAATGATTGGCAGAGGAGGAATGGGAGAGGTTTTTCTTGCCGATGATCCCGTATGTGGACGGCAAGTAGCGCTTAAGCGAATCGTTGGTCATCGCAAAGATAAACAATCAGCACGCGACCGATTCAAAAAAGAAGTCAGAATTGCAGCGCAGCTTGCACACCCGACTATTGTTCCCATTTATGACCTCCATGAAGACGAGGAAAACCTCTATTACACGATGCCCTACCTCCAAGGGGAAACCCTTCGCATCATCTTGGTAAAAACCCGCATTGCAAATGATAATGGCCTTCCCCCTCATATCATGGGGGGATCGATTCCTTCCCTCATGCTTGCGTTTTTAAACATTTGCCAAGCCGTCGAACATACCCATTCCAAAGGATTTCTCCATCGGGACCTCAAACCAGAAAATATCATTGTTGGGAAGTACAATGAAGTGACGATCCTAGATTGGGGCGTTGCCACAGAAATTGTCGATGTAGAAGAAGAGCCTCTTAATGAAGAGGAGGAAGAGGCAAAAAATCAAACTAACATTCGTGCGGCTGCAGGAACCATTGACTATATGTCTCCTGAAAGAGCTTTCCGCCAACCTGCTACGATTAAATCTGACATTTACTCCCTAGGGATCATCCTCCATTTTATGTTGACCTTGCAACTTCCTTATGACCGCCCGCGAGAAATCAAGGAATGGCGCCAACAGCTCAGGGAAAAAGGGTTTGAACCTCCAGTTGACCCTCAAGAAGTCGCTCCTTATCGTGAAATCACGCAACAACTCACCCGAATCACCCTCAAATGTCTCCACCCTGATCCCAACCAAAGATATGACTCTGTCAAAAACATCATTACTGACCTGCAACGGTATATCCAAGGGCGCCCTGATTGGATTCCCATGCAACAACTTAACATTAACAATACAGAGGACTGGGAGTTCCAAGAAAGTGTCATGCTGACCAAGCAGATGGCCATTTCTCGCTATGCAGGATTGATGGAATGGCTTCTTGTCATTCTTTCGAAAGAATCCTACTCAGGAAATATCCAAGTTCAAACCATGATCCGCCCCTTTGAAAATAGTGGGGGGATTGGATTTATGTTATGTGTCCCCGGAGATAGTCGCCGCGAAAGTTTAGAAAAAGGATTTTTGGTTTGGATTGGTTCCAAAGAAACCCCAGGTTGCAAACTGTTTCGAGACAATGTTGAGGTCACCCGTGTCGATGATGTTTACCTAGAGCCAGGAGAAGTCTATAGCATTGCTGTCGAGCGCCAAGATAACTTCATCCGGTTACTCATCAATGATCAGCAAAAGCTCGTTTACATGAGTCACGTTCCCCTTGTCGGGGGACACTTTGGGATCGTGTCTCGGGATGTGGAGTTTGAAATCTCCCCCATTCAACTCTCTTCAGGAAGTCAAAACGTCCTTGTCAATTGCCTTGCAGTTCCCGATGCATTTCTTCTCAATAAAGATTATACGCGCGCCATTACCGAATACCGCCGGATTGCAAATTCTTTCAAAGGGCGTCCTGAAGGAAGAGAAGCGGTTTTTCGTGCCGGATACGCCTTGATTAAACAAGCACAAGATCAAAAAGGAAAGGCAAAAGAATACTTCCAAAAAGCCCTTGATGAGTTTGAAACTCTGCACCAAACTCCAGGTGCTCCCATCGAATACCTAGGTAAAGCCCTCGTCTACCAGGCAGAAAACAATTTGGAAGAAGAGCTCAAATGTTTGGAACTTGGGGTACGAAAATTTCCCAAACACCCTTTGCGTTATGTCTTAGATGAACACATCCTTTTTCGTCTTCACGAAACGGCTCAGAAAGACCGCATTGGTGCCTACGCTTACACCCTTTTGACCCTCCGTCACGTTCCCAAAATCTACAAACTCAGTGAAACCAGCCGCCTGACTAAAAACCTCTCCATTAGTTGGGAAGACCTTCCTTTTATTCAAACGCCCGCCAATTTTTCCGAAGAAAGCGAAGAAACCTTGCAACTTTCGATTCAACTGGCCTTTTGGCTAGCACGTCCCAATACTATTTATGAGTTGATTCAAGCGATCCCCAATGAGTATAAGCACCGAGAAGTTCTTCTCCAAAATGGACTGTTTTCCCTCCTTGAGCTTCGCTATCCGAAGCTGATTGATTTTATCCTTTCTGTAAAATACCGAAATGAACCTCTTGTTCCTCTTAAAGAGCAGTTTGAAATCGCAATTGATGAAGAGCTTTCCCTCTCTCAAAAACTTGACCGCCTCCTCACACAAAAAAATCCCATCCTCCTTTCTGCTCTTTTTCGCCAAGGGCTAACCCTTCAGGAAGCGCCTAAGCTCCTTCCCTATTTTGAAAAAGCTCCCCAGTTTGAAACAGAGCACCTCTGGGCCCTCCTCCTTTCAAGAAAAAAACGCGATAGTGAAAAGCTCCTTGAAGGAAAAGACACCTCTGATCCTTCTTCCCTCTTTTTTATGTTCCAAGGGTGTTTCCTTGCTTTGACTCAAGGAGAAGACAATGCCTTAAACCATTTTGATTCCCTTATAGAAACCTCCTTTCCAGCCACCCCTTCCCTCCTTGGCCATTTTCTTAAAGGACATATCGATACGGAAGGTCCCTGGTTCAAGCAAGCTTTTCTTTGGGAAAAAGTGCAGCTCTACCGTCAACTTTCTCTTTATTATACCTGCCTTGATAAACCCCGCAAAGCGGCTCACTATGAAACCCTTATTGACCAAACCTTCTCCGAGTCTGCAATCCCTCTCAATTTCATCTAGATGGTACGGCAAAGATTACTTGGCAGTACCATCTAATTTTAGTGGCGATTTAGAAGGAGTTTCTATATAGTTAGCTCCTATGGATGACGAACTCCCTAAAGCTTATAACCCCGATCTTGTCGAAGAAAAATGGTACCACTATTGGGAAAGGAAAGGGTTTTTTCATGTGGATCCCCTATCGGAGAAAGAGCCTTATTGCATTGTGATGCCTCCCCCCAATGTCACGGGGGTTCTTCACATGGGGCATGCGCTGGTCAACTCTCTTCAGGACATCATGATCCGCTGGAAGCGGATGCTGGGGTATGAGTCCTTTTGGGTGCCTGGGCTAGACCACGCAGGCATTTCCACGCAAACTGTCGTAGAAAAAGATCTCATTGCTAAGAAGGGAAAGCGACGGTGCGATTTCGGTCGAGAAGAATTTTTAGGGCATGTGTGGAAGTGGAAAGAACAATCGGAAGGGAGAATCATTAACCAGCTGAAAAAGCTTGGATGCTCTTGTGACTGGATGCGGAAGCGCTTTACGATGGATAAAGAGGCAAGTTTAGCTGTCCGTACCCTTTTTAAAAAGATGTATGATGAAGGGCTGATCTATCAAGGAGATTATCTCGTGAATTGGGATCCCGTGACGGAAACTGCCCTTGCTGACGATGAAGTCGAATACGAAGAACGAGACACAAAGCTCTGGCATTTCCAGTATCCTTTAGAAGATGGGAGTGGCTTTCTCACCGTTGCGACAACCCGCCCTGAGACCATGCTGGGAGATGTCGCAGTTGCTGTGTCTCCCGATGATGAGCGGTACCGCGCTTTAGTCGGTAAACACGTCACCTTACCGATTGTTGGACGCAAACTTCCCATTGTAGCTGACCATTATGTCGATGCCGCATTTGGAACAGGAGTGGTGAAAATCACCCCTGCTCATGACCCCAATGATTGGGAGCTAGGGAAACGGCATGATCTTCCCTTAATCAATCTTCTCAATCCGAATGGAACGCTCAATGAAAATGGCCTGGAATATGAAGGGCTCACAATGGAGGAAGCGCGCCGCCATGTTGTAAAGCGCATGGAAGGGCTCGGTCATCTTGAGAAAACTCTCCCCTACACCCACCGCGTAGGCGTTTCCTACCGCTCCAAAGCCATCATTGAACCCTATCTCTCGAAGCAATGGTTCATCAAGATGGAACCTTTTAAAGAAAAGTTGATCGATGCGGTGAAATCGGGAAAGGTTAAAATCATCCCCAAAAACTGGGAACAGACCTATTTCCATTGGATCAATAATCTCCGCGATTGGTGCATTTCTCGCCAACTATGGTGGGGGCACCGCATTCCGATTTGGTATCATGAATCGGGAAAAATCCTCTGCCATGAAGGAGAAGGAAAGCCGCCAGAAGTCGAAAAGGATCCAAAAGGGTGGACGCAGGATCCCGATGTGCTAGATACCTGGTTTTCTTCAGCCCTTTGGCCCTTTAGCACCTTGGGATGGCCCCATAAAACCAATGAACTCAAAAAGTTTTATCCGAACTCTACGTTGATCACTGGGCACGATATCCTCTTTTTCTGGGTTGCTCGGATGATCATGATGGGAGAGTATGTTATGGGAGAAGTTCCCTTTGCAGAGACCTCACTGCAGGGATTAATCTTTGGAAAATCCTATTGGGTCGAGAATCCAGAGGGTGGCATTACTTATGTTTCGGAAGACGGTGAAGGGGTCAAGTCAAAATGGGAAAAAATGTCGAAATCCAAAGGGAATGTCATTGACCCGATTGAAATCATAGACACTTATGGTGCCGATGCGATGCGGATGGCGCTTGCCTCTAGCGCGACCCACTCCCCACAAATCGACTTAGACCGACGCCGCTTCGAAGAGTTTAAAAATTTTGCCAATAAAGTGTGGAATGGCGCACGCTTTGTCTTGATGAATCTCAAGCTTTCTCCAGAAGAGTTTGAAGCAGGACTTGGCCTTCTTACCCTCGATGACCAGTGGATCCTCTCTGTCCTCAATCGCACGATTCAAGAGATGCACACCCACCTTGAAAGCTACCACTTTGATCGCGCCGCAATGCGCTCTTACACTTTTTTCTGGGATGAGTTCTGTGCTTACTATGTCGAAATGGCAAAACCCACCCTTTTCGGAAAAGGGGGAGACACCATCAATAAGCAACGGGTGCTGACGATTGTTCTCCTCGCAGCAATTCGCTTAATGCATCCCATTGCCCCCTTTATCACTGAGGAAATTTTCCACCTCCTTAAAGAGCATTTTCCCCACCTAAAACCTTCCAACGCTGACCCCTATACGGCAGAAGCAATTCAAGCCCTTTCCTCTCCTTCATGTATCCAGGCTCCCTATCCTCAAGTGATCGATCCTCATGCCATCAACCCCAAGATCGAAGAAGCCTTTGCCTTCCTCAATGAAATCGTTTACGCCATTCGCAATATTCGCGCCGAAATGCAACTCCCTCCTTCTGCTTCAACCGATATCATCCTTGAAGGTCCCGCTGAAGAGGTCGAGCCACATGCCTCCATCATTTCCTCCCTTGTCCGTGTCCAAACCCTCTCCTTTAACCCTAAAGAAAAGCCCTCAGGGTTTACCTCTTCTGTCCTTGTCAAAGACATTAAAATTACTATTCCCCTTCCTAGCGACCTTCTTGAAAAAGAAAAAAACCGCTTAGAAAAAGAACAAGAGAAGTTGCAGGTTCAAATCACCTCTCTTAAAAAGCAGCTAGCCAACCCTAATTTTGTGGAAAGGGCTCCTCAAGAGCTCGTTCAAAAAACCCAAGCTTCTCTCCAAGAAGCTGA
>JAGROF010000209.1 GCA_020440405.1 Chlamydiia bacterium | reverse complement strand
GAAAGGCAAAGAGAAAGAAAATCGCCCCAACTAAAAAGTAGCCGATCAAGAAAAAGGCGAGGGCGCACAAAGTGGAAAGAACCATTCCCACAACGATGGCATATTTGAGTCCTTTGGCCCCAAAGATCGACTCGAAAACCACCCGAAGAAGTTGTCCTCCATCGAGAGGCATGACGGGAAGGAGATTGACAACGGTCCAAAAGAGGTTCACCCAAGTAAAGATCTTTACGGTATAAAGGAGGTAGGGATTGGTAACCACACCTGTGGAAAGGATAAAAAGAAAGATGAGAAACAGGAGAAACCCAAATAAAGGGCCATTGAGGATCACTAAGAATTCTCGCCACCCCCTAAGCCGTTTCCCTTCGGGAATGGTGAGTCCTCCAAACGCCACCAGATGAATCCGGGGCTGTTGCCCAAAATATCTTGAAGTGAGCGCGTGTCCATATTCATGCACAAGAATCGACACAAAAATCACACCGATCCAAATCAAGGTGAGAATGATGGTGTGCCCTGTCCCTGCACTATTGATCAAGCCAATAAGTCCAGCTGTCACCCAGAAGAATGGAGAGATTTTTAATGGAACCTTCTTCATTTCATTGCTTTTAGGATCGTGTCTCCAATATCTGCTGGAGACTCGGCAACGTGCACCCCTGCATCGCGCAGAGCTTGCATTTTCCCTTCTGCTGTCCCCTTCCCTCCTGAAACAATTGCTCCTGCATGCCCCATTCTTCTTCCTGGAGGTGCAGTCACTCCTGCGATAAATCCTCCAACGGGTTTACTGCAGTGGGCTTTGATCCAGTCAGCTGCTTCTTCTTCTGCATTTCCTCCAATTTCCCCTAGGAGAAAAATGCCGTGTGTGTCGGGGTCTTTTTCGAATAGTTCTAATACATCAATAAAGTTTGTTCCATTGAGTGGATCCCCTCCAATCCCGACACAACTCGACTGTCCTAAACCATTTTGTGTGGTTTGCCAGACTGCTTCATAGGTGAGTGTTCCCGAGCGGGACACAATGCCTATCTTTCCTTTTTTGTGAATATATCCCGGCATGATCCCAATCTTACATTCATCTGGAGTGATCACTCCGGGACAGTTGGGACCAATGAGCCGCGAGGTTTTTGAACGACGCATCACGCGAGAGACTTCTAACATATCGCGAATGGGAATTCCTTCTGTAATACAGATAATTAAGGGAATCCCAGCATCTTCTGCTTCTAAAATCGAGTTCGCTGCAAACGGAGGAGGTACAAAAATCATGGTTGCATCAGGATTCACTGTTTGCTTTGCCTCATAAACGGTATCAAAAATGGGAAGGTCGAAGGTTTTTTGTCCTCCTTTTCCAGGAGTGACCCCTCCCACAAATTTGGATCCATAGGCGAGGCACTGCTCGGTATGAAACTGCCCCGATTTCCCTGTAATCCCCTGAGTAATCACTTTTGTCTCTTTGTTGACTAGAATCGCCAAGACTATTTCCCTCCTTTGAGTGCAGCCACCGACTTTTCAGCGGCATCTGCCATGCCTGTTGCAGAGATAATCTTAAGCTCAGAGGCTTCAAGGATCTTGCGTCCCTCTTCAACGTTTGTCCCTTCAAGTCTAACAATGAGGGGCACTTCGATCCCCAACTCTTTAGAAGCGGCAATCACTCCTTCTGCAATTGTTGCACAATTCATAATCCCCCCAAAGATATTAACCAGAATCGCTTTCACATTGGGGTCTGAAAGGATGATCTTAAATCCAGCCGCCACTTTTTCTTTATCGGCCCCTCCTCCGACATCTAAAAAGTTTGCAGGCTCTCC
>JAGROF010000208.1 GCA_020440405.1 Chlamydiia bacterium | reverse complement strand
CCCCTTTCCTTCGCCCCCGGGGAAGATGCTTCCCATGCCATCCTTCCAGAAGACGTGGCAGAAATGATCCGCGCGATTCTATCGATGCGCCCCGAAACAATCCTAGATGAAATCACCCTCTCTCCCAAGAGAAAGGTCATCCTAAAAAAACCTAAGTAACTAAAAAAGCGTGAGTGCACTCACGCAAAAAAAAGCCGTTACGCCTGGGAGGGGGAATAGCGTAACGGCGGCTAGGCCCGAAGGCCTAAGAAAATATGGATATTATATTTAAGCGGTTAAGTTCGCTCCATTTGATTTATCCAGGTCTTGAATCAATTGAATCAAGCTATCTGCGCTTTGAACGTCTTGATCTGCTTGTTTCTCCGTTTCCTGGGTCAAGTTCTGGAACTGCTTTTGTGCCGCATCGTACTGTGTATTATCAGCTTGTTGCTCACCTTCTTGCTGCTTCATAATTCCAGCACCGATGTTTCCAGCACCTTGCATGATTCCTTGGTTCGCAGATGAAGCCATTTGTCTCTTATCGAAGTTCATGCGAAGGGTTTGTTTCGCTTCTGCTAACTTGTTGTTCATTGATGTTACACGGTCATTTCCAGCCGCTTTCAATTGCTCCAATTGAGATTCGCTACATGTGGTAACAACTTCTTCATCGGAGAATGTTTGCTTAGTTTCTGCAGCTCCTTTAAGCGGCGCAGCTTTTGCAGATTTTCCTTGTCCATCTGTCATTTTGTATGAACCATCTTTGATCTCTTCAAGCATCTTCTCAAAACGTGCTTTCATTTCCTTTGTCTGTCCCTTATTCTCAGAATTATTTGGTGCTTCTTCACTTTCAATGATAGCACTTGAACCACTCTCTTCTTGGATCTCTTCTGTTCTCTCTTCAGTTGCTATTTGCGCTCTTAATTGCTGTGTTTCTGCATTAACCGCATCGTCTTCATCCATCTCTTCATCAGTATCTTTTGACTCATTAAGATCATCACTCTCTGTGACCTTTTCATTTTCAGCTGGATTCGTACTGACCGGCTCATCAGTGCCTTCATCTTCAATGGAACCACTTGAACCTTTGTTATCAAGCTTGTTCACGAAATCTTGTGTTGCATTCGTTTCGCCTTCCAAGTTCTGTACATTCATCTCTTCGAACATTCCTGCAGCTCCAAGACCTGCAGTCACAAGACCCATTGCACCAGAGAAAGCTCCTTGGATTTCAAGCTCAGTCATCTCTTGGTTTCCTAGTTGAATTTGGCTATCAGAGTAGTCGTCTGCAACATTTGATGCTGCCTGTGCTTGCGTTGTGAAGAGGTCGTTTTTGAACTCAGAGAGTTTCATTAGGTCTGCAATCAGCAGTAAAACCGCCATGGTATTTGCTGCATTCCCTGCCTGGAACCCAACAACGCTCACTCCTGACCCATTTGAGGCTCCTTGAGCCGGTTGGCCTGAAGGAGGAGGATTTTGTGTGTTAATATCTGTTGACATATTGATTACCTTTTTATTTCTTTTATTATCTCTTAATTATACTTGTCCCATAAGTGCACGGATGTCTCCTGGCACTCCAGCGGCGGCTGCGTTATAAGCGTTTTTATTAATTGCTTCGTTTTCTTTCGCCAATTGCTTATACTGCTCAGTTAAATGTTGCATTCCACTTGTCAACTGATCACTTGAAACATTCAACTGGTTCATGGCTGCCATGAACTCTTGAAGTTTCTTATACGCTTCTCCTTGCTCAATTTGAGCTAGTCCATTCTCGACACTTGCAATTCCTCCGACCAAGAGAGCTGCTTTCTGCATTTGAGCTCCCATTTCAGCCATTGCAGCTGCATTGTTTTCGAAGAACTCAGCAAGTTTTGGAAGAGCTTTCTTGATGGCACTTGAAGCGGCGCTATCTGCAGCGGATCCTGCACTTGAAACAGCCATTGCAGCTCCGCCTCCAGCGGCAGCAATCATTCCAACGATGTCATTAACGATCTCAAGGATCATTTCCCATTTCTTCTTATCTTTTTTGATAAAAGCATTTGCAAGGTCATATCCGAAGTTGGTGTTCATCAGCGCCGTTCCGAAGCCCATGAGTGCAGCACCCGTTTTTGATCCAACCGATTTCAGAAGCGATTTAGCTCCTTCAAGAACCTTATTCCCAGCTTTTTGGGTCAACGATTCGTTGTTAGTTTGTTGAGTTGTCGATTGCTCTGTTTCGCCTTCAGCAATTGTTTCTCCGGCTTCTTCAGCACTTTCTTCAGTTGTTTCTTTTGCAGCTGTAGAAGCTGTATCTGCAGCAACCTCAGCGGCTGAATCAGCAGCACCAGCAGCTCCCACTCCAAGAGTAAGAACTGTCACAATCACAATAGTGATGATATCTGCAATCACTTTATCCACTGCAGAGTTCCCCATGGACTTCGCCATTGCTTCCGTCATATCCGTTAAGGCCCCAGTTGCTGTAAGCACAAAGAGAACCGCCATCACGGCTGCTAGCTCGAACTGACCTGTTAAACACGCTGCCACAATCATGACAACCATGACAACCTGAAGAACGAGTTGAAGCTCAGGGTTCTGAGCGACTTTCATCCAGACATGCCCTGCATCATGAAGTGCCTTATGGGCAAGACTATCATCCCCTGCTGCTTTTGCAGCGGCTGCAACAACGAGGTCTGTTAAACTCTCTACAACAGCGATCACTGTGTCCATGACAAGCTTCACACAGTTTGTAAGGTCTTGTCCAACCTTGGTATCGAGTAGCATAAATCCAAGGCCGCCAAACATCATCCCGACAACAAGTGAAGCCACTAGACTTTCAAAACCTTTCAGGAAGTTTCCAGTGAACATTTCCTTAAGGGCTGACATAATCTTATCAACTCCTGTTAGCTTCTCAAGGTCATGTCCCAATTTCTTCCAGTTTCCAGATACAGCGTCTTCAACAACATTGAAAATATGGGTGAAAACCTGTTTGATCGCATGGATAATGTCTTCAAAGAACCCAAGGATTCCACCATGGTGGTGCTCACTATCATGAACTTTCTTGAGCTGCTTATCGATCTTGTTCTCTTGCTGCGTCATCGACATGATATTGAAGTTATTTAGCGTCTGGTTACGCGATGTCGACTGTTCGTTGTTCGCGATTCCCATCTGCATCATCACATTCATGAGGGCCTGCATCTGAACGACAGCATTTCCTCCACCTGATACGATCTGCTGGATCACCTGAAGAAACTGGATCTGCAGCGTCAAGTCTTGAACGCGATTCTTGACCATTTGGCTCATGTTATCGATTGCTAAGCTAAACATTCCAGGAGTTGAAGCAGCCATCCCTACGAGGCTTTCAACATTTCCGTTAGCATGATCTGTAAAGTGTTCCCAATCCTTTGGATCCCACCACTGACCGCTCTTGAAGCGATCCCAGCCGGACTCATGCTGCCAGTGCTGCTCATCATCCCACGCCTTCTGCGCTTCTGCAGCTTCTTGCTCTGCTTCTTTTCCCTGCTGTGAATTTTGTCCATAGATCCCTTCGATATCCTTCATCAGTTTTTGGAAGTTATCGTTATTTGGATCATCCTGGTAGTTTTTCCAATCCCGTGCAAAATCATCCCAAAGCTGCTCTTGTTTCTGAGCGGCTATTAGCTCATCCTGAAGAACCTCCTCTTCTTGAACAAGCTCTGTAGACAAACTCTTCTGCGCCGTATATTGAAGAGTTGACATCAGGGCTGCAGATTCCGCAACGGCATTTTTCCCACCGATTGCTGTTCCTTGAGCGGCTCCTGGAGCATCTGCTGCATCAGTTCCGACTTTTGCCTGATTGCTCAGCTGCTCGAATTTAAATGATTGTTCTGCTTGAGTTTTTTGTACTTCTTCCGACTCATCTTCTGAAAGGATGAATGAAAGGATTGAGTAATCACCTCCAACGGCTCCCGAAGGGGCTTGAAGTGCACTTAAAAAGGCTGTGGTTGAAACACCCACTGAAGCCATAGATGCGCTTCCTTTGGCCGCAGCACTGCTCGCTAGAGAAGCTGCCGCAACTTGTTCTTTTATTTCTTGTGTATCGACTTGTGTTGACATATTATTAAACCTTACTATTTTTTATTAAAGCGACGATTGCAATAGACCAACAATAATTTGCATTAATTGTGCCATCAGTCCTGCAGCTGTTGTTGCTTGGTTCGCGTCGTTTCCTTGTGAAGACATCTGTGATGTCTGTTGCTGCGCTGTCGTTTGAACTTGGTTAATGGCGTTATCCCACTCTTTCTGGGTCACCTGCATCTGCATCCCCAGCTTCTGAATTTGGTAGGAAATCGACTTTGAGGTCCATTTTTTGTACCCACCTTCTCCATTGACGTGCCCATTTAAGCTCGCAATGATCTTATTAAGGGTACTGTTTTCTTTGTCATAAAGAGACATCAGTTTTCCAGCGATGACGTTGTTTAGGTTTGCTGTTGCTGTTTGTGCGTCATCAATGATTTGCACCCATTGGACTGAAGCATCGGCAATATAGTTGGCAATATCTTTACTGTTTGCCGTAAATGGATCTGCTCCGTTTGGTGTTGACATGTTTTCCTCCTTAGTTCCCTGCGCTCTGAGCGGCAGTGGTTGCGGCTTTTTCTACATCGACATCATTTTGAGCGATGTCGTGAGATGTTGCAGAGTATTGCTGGTAGTTTTCATTCGAAATTTTTGCTTCAGATTGAAGATACGCTGCCTCACTCTGTGCTTGGTTCTGCGCTCCGTTAACATCCTGCATGATGATCGAGTTCGTCCCACTGTCTCCAGAAATTCCTCCAGAATTGTAACTCGACATATCCCAAGAATCTGTCCAGAACGTACTCAGTGTTGACGGATCAGTTGTGTTATCGGTAACACTTTCAAGCTGAGACTCAACACTCTGCCCCATGCTTCCAAATGGATCCCCGATGCCATGTTGCTGAGACCAGGCCTGAGTATTTGATAAGAAGTTCTCAAAGGTTGTCATCGCATTGATGGCATTTGTCGCATCTGCTGTAGCAGTAGAAGGATCGGATCCGGCTTGTTGATATTCATTGGAGATATAGTTAGTCATGGCTAAGGCATAAGAAGCTGCCTGTTGACCGTTAGCAATGTTTCCTTGCTGATAATCCATATTATAGCTCTGCACATAAGGCATGAGCTTATAAATGATTTCGTTAATCGCCAGGCCAGCTTTCCCACCTTTTGCAAGAGCCATAATGCTATCTAAAAGATTTTGGTAATCCTGCTTCCAAGTATCGATAGAATCGATCATCTCGAAGGTAGGTTGTTGTGGTAGTGGATCTGACATAGTTTACTCCCCTATTATCTAACAGGGAGCAGCAACAAAAAAGAAAGTGCTCTTATTGGACAAGCAAACATGAATAGATGACTTCCCTTTTTGCATCCACAGGAGGTGGACGCTACCCCTATTATTTTTTATTATTACTAGTACATTTTACCTAGAACTTGGACACATATATGAATGGATCCTTGCCCAAGATATAGGTAAACCCTTCTCGGTATCAATCATGTTGGAAAATGTAAGAAACTTAAGATATGAAGTACAAGGTACCTCGTCGAGGATGTCTTCTCAGAAATGAGACTGACGATTGAAGGACTTCCCTTTTAAAGTCCACTCACAGCAAAGTTATACGAGTCATTTTTAGGGACTCTTTTGCAACGGGTGGATCTCTCCTCTAGATTAATCATAACACAATATTATTAATTTGCAAACATTTTATTTAAAATAAAGTCGTAAATATCTATATATAAGTTATTTATGACTTTTTTCGAAGTATCTCTGAATCTATATGATGTGCATTCCTCTTGCCCTCATGGAGATGCTTCTTCCCATCCTTTTCAAGAGATACCTTTATAAGCTCCAAGCTCATCAGGGCATTAAGAGGGAGGTAAACATTTTGAAAAAGTTGATTGAGCGGCATCACACCCCTTTTCGCTCTACTCTTATCTAACTCATCCTCAACCGAGTGAGAGTGAAGGTTTTTCTCTTGTTTGATGCGACCACGTATAAACACTTCTAACTGAGCATCATGCTTAAGCTTTTCACTCTCAAGGAATTCCTTTTTCCTCTCCTTTTTACGAGACTTCTCAACAAACTCCAGATACATCCAGATATTAAAAGAGAGATAAACGGAGGGAAAGATCCCATTGAATGATTCTCCTTCACCCATTTCGTTCTTATCTATCTTATAATCAATATTATATGGAATGATTTCGCAAAATTCCTTCCACATGATCTCAATCGCATCAATTAGAGCATTATCCCTCTGCTCATTTACCTGAGCTTTCTGTTCAGACAATTTCGGTTGGGTATGCTTTGGAGCGGCCGCAAAGGGCAAGAGATTTTCTGCACCATTAAATACGTGCATCTGAGCGGGTATGCCGAAATGGCTATCTTGGGCTTCTAGTGTCATGGTTCTTTCTCGTTTTTCGTTAATATCTGTCCCTTCCCACATATTTATAATAATATAATAATAATTTTAATTACTAATAATAATTCAAGTTACTTATATTAAGCTATTTAACAAAAAGTAAAATTTTATTTACAATCTCTTAATAATTCTTTATAATAAGCATAGGTGCCAGAGATGGCGCCGATGTAAGGGGGCAAGCAAGTAACTCATAATCAATCCTTTACATTTATATTCCTGCTATAATATTAATACTTAATAAGTAAGGAACTAAATGAAAGACATTAAATGTACCAACCATGTGGTTAAAGGAACCGCTTTACCTAGAAAGCAGTTACAGAATACCATTCAAACAACTATAGATCAGTCACTTAAGAAATTGTCGGCCGCTGAAGAAGCCTTCAATAATGAGTCTTATATTGAGGCAGTCAGTGCCTGGTCCAGTCTTCGAGATAAAGGGCTTATCACAAAACTCACCCAATACGCAGCTGCTGAATATAAGGATGAATTCAGACCTGTTCAGCGCGATCTATTCAATATGCTCTCTCACCATGTTGAGCATATTATGAATCAGAATCCGACCATGTGCCGAGTGAAGTTTGTGGAAAAACTTTTAGAATCGCTTTATTTAGCTGTTTCTCTGCCTTGCTGGAACCAATAGAGAACTGAGATAAGACCCATAACTACTGTTATTCAGTGACTTAGAGATTCCCTCGAGCTCTGAAGCCGTGATCCATCCTTGCTGATAAGCGATTTCTTCGATACAACCAACCTGGACGCCTTGGCGTTCCTGGATCACTTGAATATAATTAGAGGCTTGATGGAGGGCCTCAAACGTCCCCATATCGAGCCAAGCAAACCCTCGATCAAAGAGATGGACGCGGAGCTTTCCCTCTTTCAAATAGGCACGGTTTAAATCTGTCACCTCAAGCTCTCCACGTGATGAAGGAGTGAGCCCCTTAGCGAGAGCTACCGCCTGGTCATCGTAAAAATAGAGCCCAGTGACTGCATAGGGAGACAGGGGCATTTGCGGTTTTTCAACAATATCAACCACCTGATCTCCTTCAAAAGCAACCACCCCATAACGCTCAGGGTCCTTGACCTGATATCCAAAAATAGCAGCTCCTGACTCAAGCTCTCCACAAGACTTGAGAAGCGCTGCTAAATGATCTCCATAGAAAATATTATCCCCTAAAATCAAGGCCACGTTATCGCCATCGATAAAAGACTCCCCAATCAGCAAAGCCTCAGCAATACCACGCGGCTCTTTTTGAACAGCATAAGAAAAGCGGAGCCCTAGCTGATCCCCTGTCCCCAAAAGGGCTTCAAAGCGGGAAATGTCTTGGGGGGTTGAAATAATCAAAATCTCCCGAATCCCTGCTTGCATCAGCACCGAAAGAGGATAGTAAATCATCGGCTTGTCATAGATAGGAAGGAGCTGCTTGCTCGTAACCAAGGTCAGAGGGTGAAGGCGCGTGCCGAGTCCCCCAGCCAAGATGATTCCCTTCATTCCAATTATCTCTCTATTGCATAAATATCAGGAAGACCCCGATAGTATTCCTTATAATCTAAACCATACCCGACAACAAAACGATCTTCAATATCAAAAAGTGCGTAATCAGGACGGTAATCGGTATGATGCGGAACATCTTTCGAAAGAAGGACAAGAGAGCGCAAAGAGGTCGGTCCCTTGAGCTTAATTTTTCGATGGAGCTCTGCTAAAGTTTCTCCTGTGTCGAAAATATCATCGATAAGCAAGACATGCTTTCCTGCAACTTCAAGAGCCTCAACTCCCCTCACCTCTTGCTCTCCTTTCACAATGCCTCCCTCTCCGTAACTTTCAACCTGGACTGTTTCTAAGCGAACAGGAAGATGAAGGTGGCGTAAAAGGTCCCCAACCAACATAAAGGATCCTTTTAAAACCATAACAACAGTGAGTTCTTCTTCTTGATACTGCTCTTCAAGGGTGCGCGCAACCATTTCTAGACGCTTCTCAATTTCCTGAGAACTAATGAGGAGCTGTAACTGGAGTGCGTTGCCTGGAGGCTGTTTCTTCTGTATGAGATTTTGATTCATCGTGCACAAAATTACATCCTTCTTCAATCAAGGTATCGATAAAGGCTAAGTTATAGCCCTCTCCTGATAAGAAGGTAGGGTTATGAAGCATGTATTGGTGAAACGGGATTGTGGAGTGAACACCTCCAATATGAAATTCACGAAGAGCCCGTTTCGCAATTTCAATCGCTTCCTTTCGATCCTTTCCCTTCACAATCAGCTTAGCAATCATGGAGTCATAAAAAGGAGGAATGCGGTAGCCAGAATAACAAGCGCTATCGACACGCACATGCGGGCCACCAGAAGGAATATAATATTCTAAAAGACCCGGAGAAGGCATGAAGTTATTTGCAGGATCTTCTGCATTGATTCGGAATTCAAAAACGTGTCCTTCCATGCGGATATTCTTTTGCTTATAGGGAATCTTTTCCCCCATTGCCGTCTTAATCTGTTCCTTGATCAAGTCAATCCCTGTCAGCTCTTCCGTCACTGTATGCTCAACTTGAATTCGGGTATTCACTTCCATAAAATAGAAGTTTTTCTTCTCATCTAAAAGAAACTCCACTGTTCCCACTGTATGGTACTTAGCTGCTTTAGCTAAATGAACAGCCGCTTCTCCCATTTTCTTCCGAAGTTGCGGGGTTAAAATGGGGCTTGGCGTTTCTTCAATTAACTTCTGACGTCTTCTTTGGACCGTGCAATCCCTTTCCCCAAGATGAACATAGTTTCCATGCTTGTCTCCTAATATCTGGATCTCAATATGGCGAGGGTTCATGATCATCTTTTCTAAATAGATGTCAGGGTTTCCAAAGGAAACTTCTGCTTCTGCGCGAGCTGCGGCAAATTGACGGACAAAATCATCGGGATCCTGGGCAATGCGAATCCCTTTCCCGCCTCCCCCAGCTGTCGCCTTAATAAACACAGGAAATCCAATTTTCTTGGCTTCTTTCAGTGCTAAATCAACCGTCTCAACAATTCCATTCGAACCTGGAATAACAGGGCAACGCACACTCTTTGCAATACTCTTTGCCTGGGCTTTGTCTCCAAGCATCGAAATGGTTTTAGCAGAGGGACCAATAAAGGTAATTCCACAACTTTCACAAATCGAAGCAAAGTTTGCATTTTCACTTAAAAAGCCATAGCCTGGATGGATCGCATCGGCTCCCGAAATCTCGCAAGCTGACAAGACATGAGGAATTTTTAAATAGGACTGATTCGAGGGAGCATCTCCAATACAGATCGCTTCATCGGCATGGAGCACATGAAGCGCTTCTGCATCTGCTTTTGAGTAAACTGCCACTGTTTTAAGACCTAGGTCGTGACATGCACGAATGATTCGAACAGCAATTTCACCGCGATTAGCAATTAAAACTTTCTTCATGATTAGACTATTGTAAGCAGTTTGGTTCCAAATTCAACAGGGTCGGAGCTGTCTAAGAAAATTTCTTTGACTGTCCCACTTTTCCCCGCTTTGACTTCATTCATCACTTTCATAGCTTCGATGATGCATACGACAGTATCTTCCTTAACTTTATCCCCTACTTTTACAAAAGGTTCATCATCAGGGGATGGGGAAGAGTAAAAGGTTCCAACCATAGGAGATGTCAGAGAAAACCCCTCTTTCGAGTCGATTTGTTTGGGTTCAGATCCTTTTTCTGGAAGAGCTTCCCGCTTCTCTACCTCTATACGAGGTGGAGCTGCCATCACCGCTGCCTGAGTGGGGTAAGAAGCGACATCAAAACCACTTCCCCTTTCAAGTTCTAGCTCAAAACCATTTTTTTCCTTCAGGGTGACTTTTGTCATCCCTTTATTTTCCATGGCTTCCATTAATTCTTTAATTTTTTCTAAATCCACAGCCTATACTCTCAAGTTAGATTCTTTGGACATACTCTCCGAGGTGGGTATCGACTTTGATAATATCCCCCACTTCTATAAAGAGCGGTACTTCTACTTTAGCCCCTGTTTCAAGAATCCCATATTTACTCGCGCTCGAAACAGAGACTTTAGATTTAATATCTTCGAGCTTAATCACCATCAGTTCCAAAAACTGTGGGAGTTCTATCGAGAAAATCGTTTCCCCATAAAACATGGCCCGAATCTGTATGCCTTCCTTTAAATAGTTGACTTTATCCCCGACAACATCTGTGGCTACAAGGACTTCATCGAGTTCGTCAACATCCAGAAAAAGGTAATCCTTTCCTTCTAGATACAGAAACTCCAAACGCCTTTCACTTAAGGTCACCTCATCGATTTCTTGATCTACCTTAAAGTTCTTCTCAATCACCTCATCTGACATCAGGTTCTTGAGCTTCGTCTTAATAAAAGGAACACCTTTAGCAACAGTGACTTTCACACTTGTCTCCACTCGATAAATCTTTCCATCAAGCGAGAGGGTTGTTCCTGGAGAAATCTGATTACTTGTGGTTGTCATACGGGGTGTTAACCAACTATTTTAAGGGTTTCCAAAAGGGTTTGCAACTCTTTCAGATGTAAAATGGTATAATCGACGTCCTTTTTAAATCCAGTATTACCTAGCCCACGTCCCCATTTAATCTGAACGGTTTTGTATCCAAGTGATTTAGCAGGAGTGAGATCAAGAGAAATCCGGTCTCCGCAAACTAATGCATTTAATGGAGAAATTCCCATTTCTTCACTCACTTTTTGGTAGATCTTTTTTTTCTCTCCATCTGCACAAAAGTAAAGCTTAGTAAAAAATTGAGTTGAAATCCCCGCTCGTTTCATTTTTTCCCGCTGAATCTTTTCTTTTCCTTTCGTGACAAGCACAAGAGGGTGAGATTTTGAAAGATCTTCCAAAACTTCTATCGCATCTTCAACAGGCTGAATCGATCCTTCAAAAACAGGCCTTTCATAGACAACATCCAAAGCAACGTCCAGGCAACTTTTAGGCGCGCGGTTAATCTCTAGAAACTCTTTTAACGCATCCTTTGAGCTCGTATGAAACATATTGAGCCTAAGGAGCTCCTCATACGACCGGTTAAAGTTTGCCATAGTCAGGCCCACCCCTTCCATTTCCTTTAAAGCATTCCTGAGAACTCCAGGGAGGATGGACCCACTTGTATCAATTAGTGTATCGTCTAAATCAAAGATGATCAACAATTTTC
>JAGROF010000207.1 GCA_020440405.1 Chlamydiia bacterium | reverse complement strand
CCATTCGGCCAATACAGAAGGACAGGTCCTTCCAAGATTCCATGCACATAAACCATTTCTGATTTTAGCGTTCCATTTTCATAATAGTACTCTTGCTTCCCATGAAAGACCCCTTCTTTATACCGCTCGATTACACACCGCTTTCCTGAAAGGTAGTTCCGAATCGCTTTTCCCTCTTTTCGATCTTCATAAAACCACGTTTCCGAAAGACATTTTCCCTGCTCACTATAAAAACGAGAAGGACCATGGAGCTTTCCATGGCTGTAGTAACACTCTGTTTCGATAGTTCCTTCCGGATAGTAAAGAAGGTATTGCCCCTCAAAGAGTCCCTCAACTTCGAAATATGCCCGAAGCACCTTTCCTTGATCATCCCGTTTAAGCACCAAATGCTCTGTTTTTGCAAAGTCCTTAGGAACCACTAAAGGGCTAAATGGGGTATCTATCTGAATTCCCAATTCAGGATCTTGAATCGTCAAACGCCCTTCTTTAAATTGATACACTTCTTGCATGGCAAAATTTCTCAGTTACATCTTGATAAAATAACACTTCTTGGAGCTTTTTTTCATAGGGAGGGTCGCTCATTCTTTCGACAATGTCTTCGGTTTGAAGGAGATTTCTCCATACTTTCCATAGCGGCATTAAATGATCGAGGTAGAAGAGCTGCTCTTCAAGCTCACATTCTTGAAGCACGGTATTTTGCTTTCTCTCTAAAGCATCCATGTACTCTTGCAAAATCGCATGCGTCTTTTTTAAACTCTCCTCGAGGAGCTCAAATTTCTCGGGAAGAGAGGAAAAATCAAGCATCGGGGCAGCCATAACTTTTTGATGGACCTTGGCACAAAGATCCACACTGTGTGTAGAAACCATTAAAGGACCATCTTGAATCCCTTCTAAGGGAAGTCCCCGTGTTGTGGCATTAATAAACGTAAGATGCGGGTGCTTCTTGGCAAACTCCTCTAACCACCGTTTACTCATTAAAAAATCGGGACGGGTAAAGACCACATTTCCCAAGCGGTCCTTCATTGAAATGGGATTGAGTCGTTCATCCATCCCCTCAACCCCCTCCACATAAGAAGCTTCATCATACACACACAGGTCGAGTCCTACAAAGTAGATGGGATCACATCCCAAAAAAGCAGCGATCATCGTGGAAAATGTAGACACGTTCCACCCTACATCGCGAGGAGTCAATGCTAACTTTTCTGTAAGCCACTCCTCAAGGACAAAACTTCCACTTTGTCCTAAGCAAAGCTTCGGACCATGGTGGTGCTTCAGCAGATGATGACTCACTTGATTTTGGTAGAACAAGGGGGTTTCAAAATGATTCTGCCGATAAAAACGTTCGGTAGGAGGGTCAGGATCCAATGCTGCCGCAAAGTGAATCGGAATATGGGCACGCGATAGAGGAGCTAAAGCCGACCCACCTCCAATAATCAGTGCACGTCCTTGAACCTGTTTGAGCTCTTCTAAACGATCTCCCAAAGATGGACCCGCTCCACAAACAATAGCTGGAATCCCTCGAAACTTCCCCTCCAATGCATCCCCTTTTCTGACCTCTCCCTCCATAAGAAGATTCTCAAAGACATTGTGCATCAGAGGGACCCCAAAATCATTATAAAGACAAAGGGTCAATTCTGTGCCTAAAATCCACTCCCCAATCGTTTGAGGATCCCCCCCTAAAAGCTCCCAAGGTTTAAAAAGGTGTTCCCATGCATAAGGGCGATATTCCGCTCCAATTTTTAAGCGAGAGTGCTCCATCAAAGGAAGCGATAAGTGATGCAAAATCTGAGGGTCTTCAGGGATGAGGTAGATTCTACGCTGGGGGTTTTCCTCTAACCACTTGAGAATTTTTTCCTGCCAAGGCAAAGGCCCTAAGGCATACAGATATAACGCCAAGGTCTCCTCTTTTGGAAGAGGAAAATCTTTCAAAGGAACCTCCCGCCTATTTTCTGTGCGAAGTTCCAAGGCAAATAAGGGACTTTTCTGCTCAAGCGCGTCTAAGTTGTTCATACGTCGGTAATCGATCCAGCTTGTTTAGCGATACTTCCGTTTCCCATCGTAAACAAAGCTCCTCTTGATTCGCAAGACAAATGAGCGGAGCGCCAATAAATGCATTATATCCTAAAGGCTGTGCAAACATCTTTTCCCGAATAGAAACCGCCTTGCACTCGATAAGAAGTAAGGGACGCAACGTTTCTGACTCTAAACAAAGGATATCGATCCGTCGACTCGGAACTTTGGTATTTTGGAGATGTGGGAGCTCAGACAACTGTTTCTCAATGATCATCACATGCGGAGGATATCCTAGATCCTTCACAAGATGATTTAAAAGATGTTGTCTTACGATTTCTTCGGGAAAGGCATCGACCCATTTCTTGCGAATAGGGTCGTAAATCTGCTTATTCTGGGGAGACAATCCCATAGCTGCCATCGCGCCGGCGGTAGATAACCTTTAAAGCTTGCTCCTCTTCCGAGCGGTAAATCATAAAGTTATCGTTCGAAAGCTCCATCTTCATGACAGCCTCATCAATCGTCAGATGCTTCATAGGGCGCTTTTTCTTCTTGATCACTTTTGGAAGTTCATACTCTTCCTTAAGCGACTCATTATTTGCATCGATGATCTCTTGACTGATCTCTTCGATCTCATGTTGAGCATGCTCTAAGACATTTACCTCCATCTCCGTCACCGAAACTCCTTTAGCGTGATGATCTTGAATCCTTCCCTTCCACTTTCGGAGCTTACGTTGGAGACGCTCAAAGGCCTTATCGATCGCAGAATACATATTCTCCGTAATCGCATGAACATTCACCCTAAAATGGGAAAACTTCATGATGATATCGACTTTATTGTTCAATTTCTGAACCTCAAGGACAACCCGTACATCGATAATATGGGTCGATAGAGCCTCGATCTTCGTAATCTTTTCCTCAATATAATCCCGAATCGGTTTCGTGATTTCAATGTGCTTGCCAATGATGTTGATGGTATATTCTTGCTGATCAAATTTTTTCGAACTATCAGTCATGGTTTTAACCTCTTGGTTGACCCATCATCTTAACTAAATTCTTCCTTTAAACTCAAAAAGTTTGTCTTTTTTTTCTCCATCGGCTATTTGTAAGACATGGACACAGAAAAAAAGAAAAAGCCTTTGCGCCACCTATTTTTTATCCGCCTGATTGCTGGTTTGATCTTCCTCATCTTTGGGGTTTTGCATCTGATCAAGCCTGAAAACTTTAAGAACATTCTCATTGCGACAGACACCCCCATGGTGCAGTTCAACCTCTACTTTGTTCCTATTGTAGAGATCGTTGTGGGAGCATTCTACTTGCTAGGGTTTTTAACCCGCCTTTCAGGAATTGTTGGAGCCATCGTCATGGCTATCGCCACATGGTCCACACTTAAACTGATGCATCTCACACCTGACAACTTACCCCATGGCCTTAAAGAAGTTCCCTTTTCTCCTCCCATCTTCATTCCGATTATTCTTCTTCTCTTTTCGATCTACCTCATTATCATGGGTGCAGGGGCCTGGAGCGTCGCTAAAAAATAGCACTTTCTGCTATCTTCTTTTCCATGCATGAAGTCCTAGACCGTCTTCTCATTCGGAAGCATCGCGGCTGTTTCCTGAAGTACCTCTCTCTTATTTATGAAATAGAAATCAAAACCATTGTGGAAATTGGGGTCTTCAGAGGAAAAAACGCAGAAGTCCTCCGTCAAGAATTCCCCGAAGCCCATCTCTATCTGATCGATCCTTGGACACCTGATTCTTCCTATCTAACCTCTGGAAGTGCCGTTTCCGAAGACCAAGTAATTTATCACAAAGCCAAAGAGCGCACTTACCGCCTCTTTGAGAACGATCCCCATGTCACCATCCTTGAAAAACCCTCTCTTGAAGCCGCCCCTCTCGTTCCCAGTGCTCTTGACCTTGTCTTCATCGACGCCAATCACGCCTATGCATCTGTTAAACAAGATATTGTAACATGGAAACCAAAGATTCGACCCGGAGGCATTCTCTCTGGTCACAACTATGGGCGCCCCCGTCTTCCTGGAGTCGTCCAAGCCGTGACTGAATGTCTTCCCTCTTTTCATCTGGGTCAAGATGAAGTCTGGTACTCTTTTATTGAAGAAAAGCGCACCGAAGAGGACTCGAACCTCTAACCACCTGATCCGAAGTCAGGTACTCTATCCAATTGAGCTATCGGTGCAATTGAAAAAAT
>JAGROF010000206.1 GCA_020440405.1 Chlamydiia bacterium | reverse complement strand
ATGAATAATAATTAATTAAAAAGAAATGTTTACAATTAGCTTTTAAAAATGGCCGTATTCGCCGAGCTGCTTGATGAGTTTCGCAACGGTGCCGGTCCACCCCATTTGATGGTTAGCCCCTAGCCCTTTTCCGGAACATCCATGGAAGTATTCATGGAAGAGGATATAGTCGTGGAAGTGGGGATCGGATTGGAATTTAGAGCGGTCTCCGAACACGGGGCGTTTTCCTTCGGGATCGTTTTCAAAGATGCTCACGAGACGCTTAGAGATTTCTGCAGCGACATCCCATAGATTCATATAATTCCCAGAACCGGTGGGACATTCGACTTTGAGGTCATCCCCGTAGTAATAGTGATATTTTTGAAGCGCTTCAATTAGGAGAACGTTTAGCGGAAACCAGATCGGCCCTCTCCAATTAGAATTCCCTCCAAAGAGACGACTGGTCGACTCCCCTGGCTCATAATCAACACAAAAGGTTTTCTCTCCGATTTCGAGCTGAAAAGGATGTGCTGCATGACATTTAGAAATCGAGCGAATGCCATAAGGGCTGAAGAACTTTCCTTCATCTAACATAAAATTCAAAAGACGTGTGAGTTTATCGCGGTCAACGATAGAAAGGATCTTCCGCCCATTCACCCCAGGGGTTTTCATACAGGCGACTTTTTCACACAGATCTTCACGATGGTTAATAAACCAATCCATCTTCTTTTTAAAGGTCGGAATCTTTTCAAGCGCCTCGGGATCAATTGTCGTCACGGCTAGGAGTGGCATAAGCCCCACAAGAGAGCGTACTTTTAAGGGGATATCCTTTCCATCGGCTGTTTTCAACACATCATAGTAAAATCCCTCTTCGTCATCCCATAAAGGTCGGGAGCGATGATTGGAAAAATTAATCGCTTCGGCAATCAAGAGAAAGTGATTATAGAATTTATTTGCCATATCTCCATAAATCTCATCCTCTTTTGCCAGTTCAAGTGCAATGGTGAGCATGTTAAGAGAAAACATTGCCATCCAGCTTGTTGCGTCTGATTGATAAAGGGTAGCACCTTCAGGAAGTTCGGCACTGCGGTTAAACACACTAATGTTATCAAGTCCAAGAAATCCTCCTTGGAAAATGTTTTTCCCCGCATCATCCTTCCGATTCACCCACCAAGTAAAATTCAGGAGCAGTTTCTGAAAGATTCTTTCCAAAAAGAATCGGTCGGGAGTTCCATTCCGTTTCTCATCGATCTTATAGACACGATAGGCTCCCCAAGCATGTACAGGGGGATTGACATCATAGAAATTCCACTCATAAGCAGGAAGCATCCCGTTGGGATGCATATACCATTCTTGGGTCAAAAGGGTCATATGGTGCTTAGCATACTCTGCATCTAATACGGCTAAGGGAAGGGAATGAAATGCCGTATCCCACGAGAAAAACATGTTAAATTCCCATTTATCTGCAGCAGAAATGACATCATCTGCATAGAGATTGAGCCACTCTCCATTCCGGGCTGTGCAGGAACTTCTTTCAGGAAGAGGAGGATGAAAATTGGGGTCTCCTTTCATCCAGTCGGGGATGATAAGGTTGTAATACATCTTGTTCCAGAGCATTCCCGCATAAGCTTGGCGGGCAATCATCCGACGCTCATCAGAGATGTTGACAGGGATAATTTCTCCATAAAACTCTTCCGCCTCGCGCGCCCGCAACTTAAAAAGCTTGGCATTTTCGGAGGCAATATTTTTGAATTCCTCTTCTTTTGTTAAGCGGAGATGGATCTCTTTTGACTCATTAGGAGGAACCCGAACAATATAGTGAAAGGCGCCTTTTGTTCCCTCTCGACCAGGATGCACACCCTCCTGATTTTGATGCACAAGGTATTGATTAATCCCATCTTTTGTAAACTTTCCACTTCCCTTGCTCTCGTTTTCCGTAAAGAGAAGGGCCTCTGCCTCTTCTCCAAAAAGGTTAAAATTCCCTACGGCTGGATGGTAAGCCTCTATTGTATCTGTTCCTGCACGCGCTTTGAAAAGGGGTTTTTGAGCTTCTTTGCGAAACCAGTCATTCCGCGCCCAGATGGTGGGAAGCACATGAAGGTTTTTCTCTTCATTGCCTCGGTTATGGATCGTAATGCGAATAGCGATATCTTCTGGGCTCTTTTTTGCATACTCGACAAAAATATCGTAATACCGGTTGTGATCAAAAATCCCCGTATCGACTAGCTCATATTCTCCCTCTTTTTGAGAACGGTTGGCATTGGCTTTCCGAATGGCTTCGTAAGGGTATTCAGCTTGAGGATACTTATAGAGGTACTTCATATAAGAATGGGTCGGCGTATTATCGAGATAATAATAATACTCCTTAACATCTTCTCCGTGGTTTCCCTCCGGATTCGAAAGACCAAAAATCCTTTCTTTAATAAAAGGATCCTCTTCATTCCAAAAGCTCAGCGCAAAACATAGGCGCGCGCGACTATCTGAGATCCCTGCAATCCCATCCTCTCCCCACCGATACGCACGCTCTAGCGCCAGCTCATAAGGGAAGTAGTCCCATGTTGCCCCCTCTTCACTATAATCTTCTCGGACAGTGCCCCATTGACGCTCTGCCAAGTAGGGACCGAACCGCTTCCAATACTTCTGACGTTTCTTATCTTCACTTAGACGCTTTCTTTCAGGGTTCATTTGTCTCGCCAATAATTTGCTTAATTTCTATATAGAAAAAGAAGGTGTATAGATTCAATGGATAAAATTTTTGACATTGTCGTGATTGGGGCAGGAGCCGGGGGACTCGTCATTGCGATTGGGGCTGCTAAGGCGGGGAAAAAAGTCCTCTTGATCGAGAAAAAGCGCTATGGCGGGGATTGCACAAATTATGGATGCATTCCCAGCAAATCCTTAATTGCAGCAGCACATGCCGCCCACTTTCTCAAACACTGCGATCAACTAGGAATCCAGCCATCTCCTTTTTCCTTTGAAGCAAAAGGAGCACTCACTCGCGTGCGAAAAATTGTCAGCGGTATCCGTTCTCATGAGGAACCTAAGGCTTTGAACGCGCTCGGTGTTGAAACGCTGGATGGAACCGCTTCTTTTGTTGATAAAAAGACAGTACTGGTGGAAGGACAAAAAGTGCAAGGGCGGCAAATTGTCATCGCCACAGGCTCTTATCCATTCATCCCTCCGATTGAAGGGCTAGAAGGGACGCCCTTTCTCACGAATGAAACCATTTTTGATTTAGACCATATCCCTCAATCGATCATTTTTGTGGGAGGGGGACCCATCTGTTCTGAAATGGCGCAAGCATTTTGCCGCCTTGGAGCTCAAGTCACTCTCATTGAAAGCCGCTCTCATCTCCTCGCTCGCGAGGAAAAAGAGACGCAAGAGGTTCTTGAAGACGTCTTTCGCAAAGAAGGGATCTCCCTACTTTTGGGAGAGCGAACAGAACGGGTCAGCTATCAAGGACGTTTTACTGTAGAGGTAAGGGGAAAAGCAACTCATTCTCTTGAAGCCGAAGCTCTTTTTATTGGAGTCGGAAGGCGCCCCCACTTAAAAGAGCTTAATTTAGATGCGGCGCAGGTTAAATATTCTGAAGATGGCATTCCTGTGGATGCTTACGGAAGAACCAATATCAAAAACATTTGGGCGGTAGGGGATGTCACGGGGCCCCCTTTCTTCACCCACTATGCAGAAAATCAGGCTCGCACGGTTCTCTCCAATCTCATTCTCCCTTTTCTTTTGAAAAAAAGCCGCCAAGCCATTCCCCGCTGCACATACACCGATCCTGAAGTGGCGAGCATTGGCCTCAAAGAAGAAGAGTGCAACCCAAAAAAGATTGCGGTCTATCGGGTTCCTTTTTCCGAAGTCGACCGAAGCATCACAAGTGGCCGCACAGAAGGGTTTGTCAAGATCATTACAAAAAAATGGAGCAGCCATATTTTAGGCGCTACAATTGTCGGTCCTCGAGCGGGTGAGATGCTCATGCAAATCTCAACAGCGATGTATAGTAAAATCCCCTTAAGAAAACTCCGTGGGCTGATGCATCCGTACCCCATTGAAAGTTTAGCCATCCGAAAAGCTGCTGACAAGTGGCTGACGGAAACCATTCTAGGAGCTTTTCGTCGATGAGAAAATGGATTCCCTTAATTGTTATTCTCCTTCTAATGGTGGCTGTTTACTTTTTAGGCCTTCCAAAATATCTGTCTTTTGAGATGCTTAAAAAGCATCGAGAAATCCTCTTGGCCCATATTGAAGCGCACCCCATTTTAATGCCTGTTCTTTACATTTTGGTTTACATCCTCGTTGTCGCTCTCTCTCTTCCTGGAGGAGCTGTGCTGACTCTTCTTGGAGGTTTTTTCTTTGGCGTGCCTTGGGGTGTCATCTATGTCGTTGTCGGTGCAACAATTGGGGCCACCCTCATTTTCTTAGCTGCTCGAACAGCCCTTGGAGATTTACTGCGACGCAGGGCAGGCCCCTTCCTTAAAAAAATGGAAGGAGGTTTTCAAAGAAACGCCGCAAGCTACCTTCTATTTTTAAGATTTATTCCCCTCTTTCCTTTTTGGCTTGTTAACATTGCTCCGGCATTTTTTAATGTCCGCACTACAACCTACCTCTGGACAACGTTTGTCGGGATCATCCCTGGATCTTATGTATACACCCAAGCAGGGAGGGGACTAGGAGCTATCTTTGAGAAAGACGAAGGATTTACTGTCGGCAACATTTTTAATACGGAGATGCGAATTGCCTTGGTCGTTCTTGCTCTCTTCTCTTTAATCCCCATCCTTGTTAAAAAACTAAGACATGATCGACAGTAACTTTCGCTCTCCCTACCAACGTTTTGTGATCGAGCCCCTGCTCAAAAATGCGCGTTTCCAAAAGATCTCCCCCCTCCACGTGACGCTGGCGGGGCTTTTTTCAGGGCTCCTCATTCCCCTTTTCCTCTATTTTCATCAATCACTAGCAGCACTGATTTGCTTAGGGGTCAGCGGATTTTGCGATACCCTAGATGGATCCTTAGCCCGCTCCCGAAATGCGACCTCTTCCAAGGGGGCTGTTTTAGATATCGTCTGTGACCGGGTGGTTGAATGGGCGATCCTTCTAGGCTTATTTCTATATCACCCTCATTCTAGAGGGGTTATGACGATTGTGATGCTTGGCGCCGTCCTCCTCTGCATCACGACCTTTCTCGTCGTCGGAATTTTCCAAGAAAACACCTCTGAAAAGAGTTTTCACTATAGCCCAGGCCTCATTGAGCGGGCAGAAGCTTTTATCTTCTTTAGTTTGATGATCTTAGTTCCTCATTTCTTCCCCTTCTTAGCTCTGCTCTTTGCAGGCCTAACCTTTTTAACATCAATAATTCGCATTATTCAGTTTATTAAAACATAATATTAAAATTTTTATTATATTAATATTTAATATTAAATGTGTTATAAT
>JAGROF010000205.1 GCA_020440405.1 Chlamydiia bacterium | reverse complement strand
AGAAAGGCCCCCTTCGAGTTTCATCATCTGCTTATTCATGATTTCACTCGCTAAAACAACAGACTTTTTGCGATAAAGCTTCTCACTTGCTTTTAAGAACTTTTGCTGTGCATCGTCTTGATTCTGATCAAAAAACTGTTGCTTCGAGTCTTGATCACTTGGCTTATCTTTTTGAATTTCTTGGACACGGTAGGGTTGTCTACCACTATATACATTGTTTACAAAGAATCCCATATCTTATGATCCTAACAATAATCAATTATATATTCAATTGAATGCGAATTTCTTCCGCTTCTTGTCGCACACGCTCAAGCATCCCTCGGTTACTAGCATAGTCTTCACATACATTGATCAATGTTTTGATTTTTGAATGTGTTGTGCCCCCTACTTCTCGCGCATGGTTGAGAAGCCCATCTCTCCAAAGAGAAAGAACTGCTTTCATATCATCTTCTGTTTCCTCGGAAAGTTCAAATTCCGAGAGAAACTCTTGAATCTCCCCCTTGAGAATCTCTTGGGGGGTTTCTTCCTCAAACATCCCTCACTCCAAATCTTGTCTGAGTTTATCTAAATCGGAGACAACCTTCTTAGGGTCTCCACCTCCAAAGGCATAAGCCCGACAGTCACGGATCATTGCTTCCACATCTTTTTGAAAGGGAGCTCCCAAGGCCTCCCCATCACTTTCTAAAACCTTTTCCAAGGCAGACAGGGTTTCATGCATGCTCTCTCGCGTATATCCCCCTTGCTCAAAACGCCAAAGGAACGTCTGAAGATCATGAATCAATTGCTTCTTCAGGTTCATGACTTTAACTCATCTCTCAGGAATTCCAAGCACTCATAGATCATCTCAATCTTCCCATGCCCATTGGCATAGTCAGCAGAGGCTTGCATCAGCTCTTGAGTGTGCAAATACACTTTTCCTCCAATCTCTTTCGCTCGAAGCATCATGATCCCTTCATTGAGACGGAGCTGCTCGCTCATCACAGACTTCCCTTGCTTTTGGTGCTCAAAGGTATAGAACACCGACTCCAAAAGCTTAGAAAGTTCCCCTTTTAATATCCCTAAACCCCCTGGATATGGATCATCCAAAGGTGTTGGCTCCCGATACGCTGACATGAAAATTTCCCCCTTATTCTAGATAGTAACAACACTGTCTCTAGCACAGTCCCTATTTAACCTTAGAAGAAATTCGCCCCTATTTCAAGGGAGAATAATTCCCTCTTGACCCAAACCTCTAGTTTTAAGATATAGAAAGTATGAAGAAATTTATGAAAGCATGCGTATCAGGTTGGCTCAAGCTATTCCAAGGCTATTTTACGCAACTCCTTCTCTCTTTGATCCTTTTATTTATCTTCCGTCCTTATAACCGGGGACCGATCTACCTGACAATTTGGGAATTTCTTCTCATCTTGGTCTTTTTCTCTGCCATCTTCAATTGCGACCACTCAAAAAAAGTGAAAACTGTGACCACTTGTTTGGCGATTCCCGCTCTCCTCTTCGAATGGATCAACCTCTTTTACCCTCAGAAGATCTTTACCCTTCTCTTTCTAGCCTTTATGATCATCTTTGTATTTGTCACAACCGCCTCGATTATTAAACGGGTCGTCATCAATGCCCGTGTTCGCTTAGAGACCCTTCGAGGGGTCGTCTGTGCGTATTTTATGGTTGCTATTGGATTTGCCTTCCTCTACTTCTTTATCGACCTGATCTCCCCCAACTCCTTCCAATTCTCTAGTGTCGATCCAGCAAATATTACCCACAGCCACTATCTCTCTGAATTGATGTATTTTAGCTTCGTGACCCTGCTCTGTATCGGTTATGGAGATATCATTGCAGTTAAAGACGCGGCGCAGACCTGCGCCATCCTAGAAGGGATCGTCGGACAGTTTTATATCGCTATCCTTGTGTCCCGCCTTGTTGCTGTTTACTCCTTCTTTGAGCACAAGCTGCACCTTGTCTCAAAGAAAGGAAAAAACTAAGCAGTTGTATCCGTTGTGAAAAGCAGGGCAATAATCGCCCCAGACGTCGTCACCACCGTATGACAAGCCGTTCCTATCAAGTGGAACTCTTTTTTCGTGATTTTCGGTCCCAGCTTATAGGTTAAAAGCCCTGTGAGGAAAAACGTTGATGCCATGAAGCAAATCTCTTCATGCTGATACCGCTCTCCAAAACGTGCCTTAAGCTTCTCTCCTACCTTGAAGTGTTCAATTCCTTTCCGGGAAAGACAAGACACACCTGCCCCCACGCAAGCAGTCGTCACTGGGATAGCATATTCTGGCTTAAATTTTGACACCATGCGAACAAGCTTTACGCCCCCCGCTCCAATTAACGACCCAAAAAGGGCTGCAATTGCAAACTGTGCTCCAATCTCTTTGACTGTCATTTTTTACCTCTCTCTAACTACACGATCTTTTCCCATCTAAATGGGAAATAACATAAGAGCTAATCGCTCCTGAAAAATAGCTCACTTTTAAGCTAACAGGGTCTTTAATCACATACTTTGACACCTGGCTTGCCAGATAAGGGGCCACCAAAAACATCGCAAACGCTGCAAAAAACTTATTTGGCACAAATCGACTAGGATGGCTACGGAAGTCACGATTACTCGAAAAAGAGC
>JAGROF010000204.1 GCA_020440405.1 Chlamydiia bacterium | reverse complement strand
ATTGAGGGTCAGCTCCTCCTCGGGGTGTGATAATATGGGAAAGCTCTCCCTGATCGGCAAAGGCTATTGTGATGAATAGGGTCAATAGACAGGCAAGTTTTTTCATAGACACATCCTCTTTCCTTCGTTTTGACACAAACCTTTTTTTTTATCGAGAGGAAAACAATGTTATCTAAGAGCTTCACAGGCGTGTTGTTTTCCAACGGTGTCAAGGAGAACAGAGAGGGGAAGAGTGCGGCCTCCTTCTTTTCCAACGCCCTCGATAGAAAAGGCTGGAAGGAGGACTTCAAGAATGGCTTTTTGGTAGCCGATGAAAGGTTGTGAGGAAACCATGAGAACCGATCCTGGAGAAGGATTAACTTCGAGCCATGCGTAGACAGTACTTTCCGTTGTGGGGCGCCCTCTCAAAGGAAGGGGAGGAGCATCGATAACTACAAGAGGGATGTCTCGGAGCTCTGGAGGCATTTCCAAGGTTTCCCAGACATGGACCATCATGGCTGTTTCTGTTCGCAAATGAAGAAACTGCGCTTCTTTTTCTTGGTGGAGGGGGCGTTGTCCCGTTAAAAAAACGATCTGGTCGAATCGCGTGCCTCGCTTCCACTCCTCAATGAGGTGCCCCATGCGACTTTCCACGGCTGTATGGAGAGCCCCAAGCACCAATGCATAGTCATAGTGAGCATGCTGTGCCCATTTTTCGCTGAATATCCCCATCGATTCCAGAAGGGGGATGATATCTTCACGCTCTTCTTCAAAGCGCTCTTTAAAGGTCCAGCGATCTCCCTGCTGTACCCAAGCTTGAGCGGGAGTTTTTGTGAGCTTTTCAAGAGATGGAATGTCTCCATAAACGCACGAAAAGAGAAGAAATAACACTAATAACAAACGCTTCATGCGTTTAAGAGTGCTTGATCAGATAATTTTTTGCCAGATAATTTTTGGCTAAGGTTTTAAAAGCACTAACTTGGGAATCTTCCCAAGTTTTGGATTGTTGGAGCTCTTGAGCCATGAGGGAGGCGACAATAGGAGCCACCTTGACAGCTGTTTGTGCATCAATGAGGAGGGAACGGGTACGCCTTGCTAGAACGTCTTCGACCGTACGCGCCATCTCTTCTCGGACATGCCAAATGACCTCGCCTTTTAAGTAGGGGAGCTTGGGAGAAAGGAACTGATCTAGATCAGGACTTTGTTTGATTAGCGCTTCGATCTGTTTTCTTTCTGCTCCATAGGTGCTCCAAGGATCTAAAGGATCGGCATTTTCTAGAAACCCATGGAGCTTGAGAGCTTTTGTTTGGCAGAGGTGCTCCTCAAATCCTCCGACAAGAAGAGCTTTATCGATGACATCTTCCGCCATTTTCCGATACGTTGTCCATTTCCCTCCTGCGATCGTAATGAGCCCTGAATCTGAGACTAAAATCGAATGGTCTCTTGAAAGAGTAGCGGTTTTTTTTGTGCCTTCTGCAGAAATCAAGGGGCGGAGCCCCGCAAAGACGCTGAGGATATCTTCTTTATTCGGATTTTTGGAGAGATATTTTCCAGCTTCTTTCAGAATAAAAGTGATCTCTTCATCGTGAGGTTTGGGCTCAAGGGAGGGTTTGTTTACAGGAGTGTCTGTCGTTCCCACTAAAACTTTTCCGAGCCAAGGGACCATAAAAAGGACGCGGCCATCAGCGGTGTGAGGAATCATAATGGCGGTTTCACTTTCTAAAAATGACCCGTCTAAAACCAAATGGACACCTTGACTGGGCTGGACAATTTTGGGGGCTTTTGGATTGTCTAAGTGGCGGACGTCATCGGAAAAAATTCCACTGGCATTGATCACAACTTTTGCACGTACTTCGTGCTCTTTTCCACTTTCTTCATCTCGGAGTTGTGCTCCCACAACATGGTTGTTTTCTTTGATCAGCCCTACGGCTTTCATGTAATTGATTAAGACGCCTCCATGATCAGCAGCAGTTTGAGCCAAAGCAATGGCTAGGCGGGAATCGTCAAACTGTCCATCGTAGTAGACGGTTCCTCCATGGAGGTCTTGAGGCTCGATATTGGGAAGTGCCTCAAGTGTCTCTTTTTTAGAGAGATGTCGTGAAGGTTCTAGGCCAAGTTTTCCTGCCAGCATGTCATAAATCTTCAGGCCGATTCCGTAGAAAGGGCCTTGCCACCAGCGGTAACTAGGAACAAAAAAGGCGCGGTGATAGATCAAATGAGGGGCATTTTGGCAGAGCCGTCCCCGTTCACGCAACGCTTCTAATACAAGAGAGAGATTTCCTTGTTGGAGATAGCGGAGGCCTCCATGAATGAGCTTTGTACTGCGGCTGGAGGTGGCTTTTGCAAAATCTGACTGTTCGACTAAAAGGGTTTTTAATCCACGGGAACTTGCATCAACGGCTGCTCCAAGCCCTGTGGCTCCCCCTCCAATAATGAGAATATCCCAGGGCTCATCGAGTCTTTGGAGCATTTCGTCGCGTTTCATTTAATAGCCTCAAGGTTTGCGTGGTTAAAGGCTTCAGATGGAGGAAAGTCGATGGTGAGAGTGTAGCAAGTTTGTAGCTCAGCAGTTCCCGATTTGAGGCTAAAATCTAGAACATGTCCTCCCCACTGTTTTTTTTCATCGATAAAGTGAAAATGGTAACCGCCGACGTTGATTCCATCAAGGTAGGGGGGAAACCAGAAACCTACAAGTGTTCCCTCTATGTCGTGGAATTCATACACATTTTCCATGAGGGGTTGGTAAGGGGGGCTTTGTTCTTTTAACGAGCGGAGTTTAATGTAGCGAAAAGATCCCGTCACTTTGATCGCATGGGGAGTATTATGAGCTGTAATAAAGTGATCGAACATGTTGCTAAATTGGGCAAAGCTTTTAGCACTCTTGAGTTTAACCGTTTGCTCTGGCTTAAAAAATACGACAGCAGCAAAGGGGGTTTTTTCAGTCGGACGCACTAAGCTCAGGCGTCCATCAGGAGTATCTTGGTAGTAGGTGCCATCTAAAGCAACCATTTCCCCACGTGTTCCATTGAAGGTCCCTAGGCCAAAGTCGCCCTTTTTGAAGAGATCCCCATAGCGGACATTTCCTTCATAGACCTGCTCAGTCAGTGCTCTAAATGTCGAGATTTGATACAGATCTCCCGCTTGAAGAGAGAGCATGATTCCAAGGATTGGCAAGAGTTTATTCATAGATTTTACCCCACATCATGGCGCACTCAATGGCATGTTTCCATTTTTTTTTCTCTTTGACCCGTTGTTTCTCTGTAAAATCAGGCGCAAACTGTCTGTCTTCTTGCCAAAGCGTTTTGAGCTCTTCTAAATCTTTCCAATATCCGACACTGAGCCCAGCTAGAAAGGCAGCTCCAAGGGCTGTGAGCTCTTTAAAGCGGGGACGAATTAGAGGAAGATCGGAAAGGTTAGATTGAAGCTGCATCAAAAGATCATCAGACACAGCGCCTCCATCAACACGCAGCTCTGAAATCGGCACATTTTCTTCAATCACTTCTAAAATGTCAGTCACGCGAAAAGCAATCCCTTCCAGGGCTGCCCGTGCAATATGTGCTGCAGTTGTCCCTCGGGTAATCCCTAGAATGACTCCTCGTGCATGGGGATCCCAATAGGGAGCTCCCAGCCCAACCAATGAAGGAACAAAGGTGACCCCTTCCGTTGAAGACACACTGTTGGCTAAGGCTTCCACTTGCTCCGAGCGGCTGATAATCCCCAGTGAATCCCGGAGCCATTGGACCACAGCTCCTCCAATAAACACACTTCCCTCTAAGGCATAATAAATTTCATCTTTGATTTGGTAAGCGATCGTTGTGAGCAGATGCTTGTTGGGGGAGGGAGCCGTTTTTCCTGTGTTCATCAAAATAAAGCATCCCGTCCCGTAAGTCACTTTTCCCATCCCTTTCTCAAAGCAGGTTTGTCCAAAAAGGGCTGCTTGTTGATCCCCTGCAATGCCTCCAATAGGAATGGTTGTAAGGCACACATTTTCGTTGCATTCTCCATAGACTTCACTTGAAGTTCGAACCTCTGGAAGCATTTCCTCAGGAATTTCCAAGATCTGTAAAAGCTGGGGATCCCATTTCCCTTCATGAATGTTATAGAGGAGAGTGCGAGAGGCATTTGTTGCATCGGTAATATGCTGCGTCCCTTCTGTCATTTTCCAGATGAGCCAGCTATCCACAGTTCCAAATGCGAGATCTTTTCCCTTGGTTTCAGGAACGTTATCAAGAATCCATCGGATCTTTGTTCCTGAAAAATAAGGATCGAGAAGAAGTCCCGTTTTTTTCTTAAAAATAGGTTCGAGCCCTTCTTCCTTCAACCTCTTACACAGTTGGGTCGTGCGGCGATCTTGCCAGACAATCGCATTATA
>JAGROF010000299.1 GCA_020440405.1 Chlamydiia bacterium | reverse complement strand
ATTTTCATCGGTCACATCAATGGCAATGATCTGTCCGTCACCATCATAGAGCTTCACCGTGACACCAGGTACACTTGGCTCACTCACTGGTTCACCTTGGATCCCATCCTGGTTGGCATCCTCCCAAACCCGGTTGCCAATCGTCGCTGGGACTCGAAGTTCACCGGTTCGGTTATCAAGAATTAGTAAACCGTAATCCCACGTCATATCATTTTCACCTGGCTCCAGTGTCGTCATAGCTGTCCGCCGCGTCGCCGGATCAACATCGCTGTCGGCACTGTCATCGCCACCCCGATCGGGTAACGTTGAGAGATAGCCAGGCCGCGGGGTGAACTCTAGGAAATAGTCCCCTGGTGGCAGGTTGATGAACTCGTAATGGCCGTCGGCATCGGTACGGGTTGTGGCCACGATGGTGCCGTCAGCTCGATAGAGCGTTACGCTGATACCTGGCACACCTGATTCCTCAGGATCCTGGATTCCGTCAGCGTCGGCATCATACCAAACCGTATCACCAATACTTGCTGGTGGTGTGGTCAAGGTGAGGCCGAGGTCCCAGCTTGGGTCGTACTCACCTGGTTCCAGCGTCGTCACAACGGTTCGGCGCGTCACTGGCTGCACATCGCTGTCGATGTCGTCGTTGTCACCGGCATTCTGTGGACTGACGCCATAGCCAGCCGGTAGGGTGAATTGCACATAGTAGTCACCGGGCGGCAAGCTGTTGAATTGGTAGAAGCCATCGACATCTGTCACCGCCGTGGCAATCATGGCGCCATCGCTGCGGTACAATGTTACCGTGACACCAGGTACGCCCAGTTCACTTTCATCCTGCAAACCATCGCTGTCCGCATCATACCAGACGAAGTCACCGATGGCTGCCGGTTCTGTCGCATCCGGTAGATAGAGCCCCATGTCCAGGGTGGGGTTGTGCTCACCAGATTCGAGCACCGTTACCGGTGTCCGCATGGTTATCGGATTGACATCACTATCAAATGCATCGTTAGCACCCTGATCCGGTATCGAAAGCAGATAATCGACAGGCATTTCGAACTCGACAACGTAGCTACCCGGCAACAGATCAGCGAAGAGATAGCGACCATGTGTATCCGTTGTAGTGGTTGCCACGATGCTGTTGCTGATGGCGTCATAGAGTATTACCGTGACGTTCGGTACACCACGTTCATCCAATGTGCCCGGCACCCCTGTCTCCTGGGCATCCTGCACACCATCCGTATCCAGATCAAACCAGACCAGATCACCGAGCGAGGCCAGGGCAAAGAAGCCAAAGTCCACGGTCAGATTGCCATTGACATCATCGCCGTCACTGGCCGGTTCCATTCCGACCTGCAGATCAATGACGGGGCTACGGACGGGCTGACCACGCTGATCCTGCGCACCGTTGTCATCATTATCCTCACCGTTGTCATTGCCGTCGGTCGGCACCGTGCTCACGGGGTATTGCTGTGGCGGCGTTGGGATGTAGACGATGTAAGCACCAGGCTCCAAGTTCTCGAAGAGATAGTTGCCGTTCTCATCTGTTACATCCGTTGCCAACGGTGTTGCTGTCGCTGGGTCGTCGCCTGCATGGAAGAGCTGGACCGTCACACCAGAGACACCTTCCTCACCTTCATCCACCTGACCATTGTTATTGACATCATGCCAGACCAAGTTACCCAAGTCCAACAGTGGGATAAAGGCAAAGTCTACAGTCAAATCACCGTTTTCGGCATCACCATCATTGACTGGTTCACCGATCACTGTGAGTTCGATCACCGGACTTGTCACCGGTGCACCTGGTGCAATCTGGCTGCCGTTATCATCATTGTCTTCGCCATTGTCGGCAGTGTCGGTCGGTGTGCTGCTCATTGGATAGTCCGCTGGCGGCGTCGGGATGTAGACGAAGTAGCGGCCTGGTTCCAGATTCGCGAAGAGATAGTTGCCGTTGCTGTCTGTCACATCGGTCATCACCGGTGTAGCCGCTGTCGGATCATCGCCTTCGCGGAAGAGTTGCACAGTTACACCTGGGATTCCTGGTTCGCCGTTGTCGACTTGCCCGTTATTGTTGCTGTCCAGCCAAACCAGATTCCCCAGGTTGACCACCGGCACAAAACCAAAGTCAAGTGTCCGATCCTCGCCCCCCGGCTGGGCCGCCGTGCCCGTCGTCGGGCTCGATGTCGCCATGTTGGTGGATGAATCGGTAGCTGGCTCACCGACATTGGCTATGGTCGGCAGGTAACTGGTGGGCACGCTGATCACTTCGACGGTGTACTCACCAGGTGGCAGATTCCTGAAGAGATAGTTGCCATTCGCATCGGTTGTCTGATCCGACACCGGGCTCCCGAGAATATCGGTCGCTGGTGTACCATCTGCGTTGGTCAGGTGCAAAACCACACCAGGTAATGGCTGATCACCACCATCCTGCACACCATCACCATTCGCATCGATAAAGGTACGATCTCCAACCAC
>JAGROF010000203.1 GCA_020440405.1 Chlamydiia bacterium | reverse complement strand
CCTTAAAACGCCCAACCATTGCTTGTTGGATCGTTTGTGGCTGCTCGAAGATCTCTTTAAGCATATAATGGTCGTACCCATTTTTCGAAACAGCCATATCTTCAAAGGCAACCCGTTTCAGCTCCTTTTCAATTTTTTTCCCATGAGAATTATAGATGGTAAACGCATCAGGTTTAAGAGTGATGACCTCATCATCTTTGAGATAGAGAATATCAAGGACTTTTCCATTGAACGAGTTGGCATCTGATGAGAGGTATGCCTCTCCATTTTCAGGGTCAATGCCCACAACAAGGGGGCTTTCCCGAGAAGCCCCAACCATTTCATTGGGGTGATCTTTATGGATCACAGCAATCGCAAATGAGCCTTGAAGTTCTTTCATTGCTTTTTGGACAGCTAAGCGGAGATTTCCTTGGTAATAGTGAGAGATCAAAGCAGCAATGACCTCTGTATCGGTATCGGAAAGAAAAACGATTCCTTTCTCCATTAATTTGTTGCGGATCATATTGTAGTTTTCAATGATCCCATTGTGGACAACTGCAAGGGTTTCGCGCTCATCAAGGTGGGGGTGAGCGTTCTCCTCATTAGGAATGCCATGGGTAGCCCAGCGGGTATGCGCAATCGTGGCACTGAGCTCAATCTTTTCTTCGGCAACAGCCGTTTGCAGGGCATGGACCTTTCCGGCACGCTTACACGCACGGATTTTTCCATCGATGACTCCAGCGATACCCGAAGAGTCATAGCCGCGGTATTCAAGCAATTTGAGACCGTTGATACAGACATCAACAGGACTCTGCTTGTTCTTTGAGGATCGAATGTAACCAAAAATTCCGCACATGAACCTATCTCGCTATTGTAAATTGCTTTGCAGCCATGCCTTTAGCTTATCCCAATCGTTCCTTCTAGAGCAAGAAAAAGGGGAAATTCTTTTCGCGCGCGATCTTCCATCTTTGCTTTTTTTCCCGTCGATGTTTTTGGGGAGTGCCACTCTTCTATGCGGGTAATAGCAAAGCCTGCCTCTGTCATCCAATCTACGTAGGTGGATAGGGGATGGTGATAGGAAAAGGTCGTGACAGATTTTTCCTTTTGACTCGGATGCATTTGGATGGGGATTTCCAGAGGGGAAAGGTAGCGGTCGACCCGGCGATACTGCAATTTTTTTTCCTCATCGATTCCCCAACTTGATTGCCGTGGAATCCGATAGCAAGGGTGGTTTAGGACCAAGATGAGTTTTCCTCTTTTTCGAAGGTGGTGTGCTCCATTTTGGATCGCTAGATTTCCTTGCTTCATATTTTGCAGCGAAAGGATAAAGGTCACATGACTAAAATCTTTCTTTGAAAGCGATAGAGGAGCAGTCGCATCGCCGACTTTAAAAGAGTGGTGGGTATAGGACTGAGCTTTTTCGATCAAAGGTTTGGCGAGGTCAATCCCTAAGTAGTCGATCTTTTTAGGAAGTTGCCGTGCCAAAATTCCTTGTCCGCACCCTAAATCAAGAACGGCATCTCCTTCCTTAAAAGAAAGCCACCGCTTGAGGGCAGGGAAAATTACCTCTTTATGGTACGTGTGTCCCTCTTTTGAGACGATTTCATCGTACCACTTTCCGACTTGTTTCCAAGATGTATTGTGTTTCATCAGGATCAGTTTACTGTATTGACATTTATCAGGAAAGACGTAACCTGATTGACATGACAGAAAAAGATTTAAATAAGCCTCTGCGAGATTTTATTGCTCCGGTTCGGACTACGATTCATGTGGAACATACGGTTGAAGAAGCACTCCGTTACTTGCGTGATAAGCACATTACCGATGAGATTATTTATATCTATGTTGTCGATGAAGAGCGAAAGCTCATTGGCGTGGTGCCTACCCGTCGTCTTCTCCTCACTGAGCTCGATGTGCCCATCCGTGACATCATGGGAACCCACCTGATTAGCCTCAAAGGGAGTCAGACCCTCCAAGAAGCCATGGAGTTCCTCGAAACCCATCACCTTCTTGCCCTTCCCGTTGTTGATGACCATAACCGCCTTTTAGGGGTGATCGATGTAGGAATTTATCTTGAGGAAAAAGTGGATGTTGCCTCAGCACGCCGTCGCTCAGATATTTTCCAAATGATCGGGATGTACGTCGAGGAAGGGAAGCGTCCCAATGCCTGGAAAGGTTACCGCTCAAGAATGCCTTGGATCTTTTGTAATATGTTTGGAGGGTTTGCCTGTGCAGTGATCTCCCGCGTCTTTGAAATTGTCCTTGCAAAAGTCCTTCTTCTTGCCATGTTTATCCCACTCGTTCTGACTCTTTCTGAGTCGATCTCGATGCAATCGATGGCTCAAAGCATGCAGCTTCTTAAAAAACAGCACCGTAAATGGAGCTATACTATTGGAAGTCTCATCTGTGAGTGGCAAGTCGTTGCTCTTCTTGCCATCACTTCAGGAGTGATCGTAGGAACCGTTTCCCTTCTTTGGGGAGATGGCATTGCCCCAGGTTTCGTGATCATGTTTGGAATTATGTGCTCTGTCTATATCACCTCGACCATCGGCTCTGCCGTTCCCCTCATCTTGCATGCTCGCAAGTGGGATCCCCGCGTTGCCGCAGGTCCCGTAGTCCTGATGTTTGCCGACGTGATCACCACCTTGATCTATCTCTCCCTCGGAACGTACCTTCTTCTCTAGGTGAATCTGCTAGAGATTGCCTGCTATAATTTTCTATTGAAATAAAATTTAGTCACCTACTACCATGTAAACTCTTTTTTAGATGGAGGAAATAATGAGAAAGTTTTTGTTGATTTTGTTTGTTTCTTTAATGGGGCTTGCTAATGCAAAAGAAAGGATTTTAGTCCAAACTCCCTATGAAACAGCCGTTTATGATATGGAAAGCAAGAAACAGCTGGCAACGTTTCCTGGTACATATCAGTCTGTTGCTTTGGACCAAGAAAATGGTCTTGTCTACCTGGCAAGAGGAGAAGTAATGCCTAAGGACTTTCGTTATATAACGGATTTAAAAGGTTTTGATCTCAAGTCTAATCAAATCGTTATGACGTTCAGCTTTGAAAAAGTCGGTGTTCCTGATAATCCTTATCTCCTTGCTGTAGCTTCAAAGAAGCAACAAGCCTACTTAATCAATAACTCTTCAGGGGAACTTCTAGTTTTTGATTTATCAAATAAGGTTCAATCTGACAGTATTCCTCTGAAAGGGATGCCAGAATCCATAGTGATCAGTCCCGATGAGAAAAATCTTGTAGCAATCAACTCTAGTTCAAACTCTTTATCTGTAATTAGTTTGGATTCTCATAGAGAGTATTTAACAATTCCAACTGAAGCAACACCTAATCATGCTGTTTTTTCTATGGATGGTAGAAAAATATTTTTTTCCCAGGACAATGGTACCATTGTCCTTTTTGACCTTCTTTTTAAAAGAACCATTGCTAAAATCCCTGTTGGAAATAACCCCAAAAAACTCACAATGAGCCCAGATGGGAATACAATTTATGCGGTTTGGGAGGGAGCTTATGGCCAAAAAGGGGTGTCGATAGTGGATGTTAAGAAAAATGCTAAAATTGGAGACTCTTCATGCCAACTGATAATGGCAGGAGATCCTAAGGACTGTGTTTTTAATACGGATTCTACAAGAGCCTATTGTTTAGTTTCACTTGAGTACAACACTGTTATAACGTTAGATAATGATGGAGTCGCCGATTGTGAACCAGAATGTATAGAAGTCAATTTTGCTTCCTATCCTGGTTTGCCTTACTATAGCATTCATTTGATTCATGACTGAGCTTTAGACTCAAGCGGCTTATTTGCTCATCAGGACTAAATGATCATGATGGACCTATCTCAATAATAAAGGATTTATTTGATTTCTTGAATCTTTGCGCAGATTTTTTCTTTCCACAAAGGAAAAAAATGCCAAAGAGGCTGGAATAAGAAAACATCTTTATGTGAGATAGGTTTATGGGTATTAGTTATCTTTGAAAGGGATTGGCTCGTTCCAGCTGGGCTTTTTGAAGAGAAGAATAATGAAGGGCGCTGCGCAGAAAACAATAATGCCAAAGACAAGGAAGAGTACATAGAATAGGGGACTTCCTGTTTCGAGCTGCTCTGGAGGGAAGAAGCCAATAGCAATGGCTGAGAGAGAGCTGATAAAGCCAATGCCTGCAGTCAGCCACATCCCAAATTTCCCTCCTGGAATTTTATAAGCCCTCGGCACATCGGGCTTTTTATAGCGCAGGTAAATTCCAGCAGCGAACATGATCGTATACAAGAGAAGATACAGCTGAGAGGTCAAAGCCAGAAGGATCCAGAATGAACTATTCACATTTGGCATGAACAGAAAAACAATCGCTAAAATCGAGACAATAGTTCCTTGAAAGATCAGCATTCCCACCGGCATATTGTGCTTGTTGATCTTGTGTAAAATCGGGGGGAAATCTCCATCTTGCGCTGCAGCAAGGAGACCTTTACTGGGGCCAGCCGTCCAGGTGCTCATCGCTCCAAGCGCTCCGAAGGCTACCATGAACGCAATGATCGGAACCGTCCAGCCCAGATTGTAGGATCTTAGAAAGAAGGCAATCGCCTCCATCCCTCCTGAAACCAAACTGATCTTTTTTTCAGGGATCACCACAGCAATAGCAAGCGTTCCTAAAACCGATAAGAGAATAATAATCGTTGCAGAAAGAAGAATGGCTCGAGGATAATTTTTCTGAGGATTTTTGACATCCTTAGCGTGAACGGCAGACATCTCCATCCCTGCAAATCCGAGCAAGACACCTGCAAGGAGAGCTAGCTGCTGAGGGCTCGAAAGGTCAGGGAAAAAAGAGTCCCAATTAAAGGCAATATGAGAGGGTTTTCCTGCGCCTAACCAAACAACTCCCAAAGTAATAATAACGATTCCAGGAATAATGGTTCCTAAGATCACACCTAGGGTACTAATCCATCCTGACATTTTCATACCTAGTAGGTTTAAGAGAGTGGCTCCCCAAAACGCTCCAAAGATAACGCAGAACATATATAGAGTGCTGTTGGCAAGCTCGGGATTAAAGCTAAAGGCAATGGTGCCTGCAATAAAGGATAGGATGGTGGGATACCAAACGACATTTTCAATCC
>JAGROF010000202.1 GCA_020440405.1 Chlamydiia bacterium | reverse complement strand
GAGCATGACAAGATTTGGCAAGAATGGAATAACAATAACCTGCCGATTAACTCACAGGCTTATATTTTAACAGCAAGAGCTTCAAATTGTTCCGGACGGCTTATGGGTGTTTTCGTAAATGTTCCTAATATGATCTATATTTTGTCATTAAATCATAAATTATTTGAGAAGGAAACAGGGGTGTCGTTCGATCCTAAATTCATTGTAGAAGAAATAGGATCTAATACCTCAGAGTTTTGGAATAGTGTTTTTGAAAACCATTATTTATTGGGAATTCTTCTAGGGTATGGGGAAAAAAACTCCTTTATTTTTAATTGGAAAGTTGAGGCATCAATGGATTTTCAAGAGCTTCCTTTTGAGAGAAAAAATGAAGACTGTGAAAAGTCAGGTGTTGTTAGATATAAGCGAAAGGTCAATACGCGTGACCTTCCTTTGCCTCAGTTTGTTTATTTTGGGATCTATGACGAAGAAATTGAGAAATATAAAAGGGAAAGAGATTTAATCGTCATCGAATTTGAAGGTAAAAAATTTAAGTCCAAAGTACTAGAATATCTTACTCATTAGGAGCGGCGTAAAATGTACCCAACTTTTTGAGCATGCGGTCCAAATTAACAACTTGTTTAGAATGTTTGAATTGAATTGGAAAGAGTGCATCTCCTGCCACCCAGTAGTAACTTGCCCAAGCTTGCCACCAACTAAATGTCCATGTGCCCCCATTAGACATGGTGATCGTGTATCCCTTGGGGTCCATGCGATAGATTGTGGGCAGGTGTTCGGAGTATTCTTCGAGTTCACACCCAATGTCGTGTTCTTCGTTGACATCTTTGAAAACAAGAAGGTGATCTTCAAATTCATAAGGACAAATCGGATCGCCCTTTTGGTAGTATTTGATGTTGTTACTACTCCTGCCGGGAACATGATAAGGAATGTTAGACGGCCAAACCCCTCCCCGTCCGTCTGTTTGGTAAACAGTGTGGTATTTGGTTTTTCCTGGGTCTTCTTTAAACTTCCAAACCGTTCCATTATCTAGATGGAGAAGAAACGTATCTCTCCATGGCTGAATGTCGGTGATGGTCCATACATCTTGTGCAAACGCTGCTCCAAAGAGACAGAAAACCGCCAAAACCATTTTCTTAAACATATAGAGGCTCCTACTTTCAAGGAGTTAATATGGAAGATTGGTTCAAAAACCACAAGGAAAAATTCCCAATCCCTTCATCAAGAGAGGTTGTGGGAGCATAGCCAAAGGCACTTGAGGCTTTTTGAATGTCTGCAAATGTGGTTTTTACGTCTCCTTTTTGCATAGGGAGGAAATCAAGAACGGCTTTTTTGCCCAAGTGGGTTTCAAGGAGTTTAATCAAATGCATCAGCGGTTCGGGTTGATTATTTCCTAGGTTATAGATTTCGAAACCTTGGCAATGATCCAAAGCTTTAACGGTTCCTTGGATGATGTCATCGATATAGGTAAAATCCCGTTCCATCTTTCCTTGATTAAAAACGGGGATGGCTTCTCCTTTGAGAATTTTTTCTGCAAAGGAAAAGTAGGCCATATCAGGACGTCCCCAGGGGCCATACACTGTAAAAAAACGGAGGCCTGTCATAGGAATTCCATAGAGATGGTGATAGCTTTTAGCCATGAGCTCTCCCGCTTTTTTAGTGGCGGCATATAAGCTAACAGGAGAGTCCGTGGGGTCTGTCTCAGAAAAAGGGGTTTTTGTATTCCCTCCATACACAGAAGACGATGATGCGAAAATCAGTTTGACGTTAGGGGTATGACGGCAGCACTCAAGGACTTTTAAAAACCCATCCAGGTTCGAATCAGCATAGGGCTGGGGGTGAGTGATCGAATAACGGACGCCTGCTTGGGCGGCTAAATGGACAACATGCGAGACATTCTCAGGAAGAGACATTAAGGTTTGAATGTCTTGCTCAATGACATCTACGCCAAGCGAGCGGAGATGCGCGGCGCGCTTTTTTTTGAGATTCGGTGAATAATAATTATTGAAATTATCGCACCCAATCACATAATCTCCTCTTTTAATTAGAAAAGAGGCAAGATGAAAGCCAATAAAGCCTGCAACCCCAGTAATAAAGACAATCTTTTTTTGAGATTTCATGGTTTTAGGATATCAAAAGTCTTAATTTTGACTCTATCCCTTTTCCTTATGGGATGCTCAAACACCCCTTATAAGGGGAGTCAGGTAGTGGGGGCCGATGAATTTGTGATCGACTCCTATAAAATCCATGAAGGAAAGTTTTCGATCTTGGAAATGGAAGGCAAGCCTCTCATGACTCTTGATCCCGAGCTCTTAAACGAATATACCAACACAGTAGAGAATGGGGATGTTTTAAAGGTTGCCCTTTTCCATCCGACTCGGTCCGATTTAACAAGTGCTGTGCGGACTATTGGCAATGAAATCGGCTATCCGGTTTCAGGGGGAAAAATTACCCTTCCTGAGTTAGATCCGATCGAGGTTGCGGGACTTAAATTGGGTGAGGTGCGAGATCGCATTCAAGCCGCGTATGATCGAGAAATCGATGAAATCGAAGTCTTTCTTTCCTTTGAAAAGCGGAACCTGAAAAAAGTCGAGCTTGCAGGACTAGTGAGCCAGTCGAACATTCCCGTCAATGGAAAGTTGCGGCTCTTTGAAGTTCTTGCTGAAGCCAAAGTCCCTCCAAATGCCAACTTCTATAAAAGCTATTTAGTGCGCGAGGGGGAACTTGTTCCTGTTGATATGTATAAGCTCATAAAAGAAGGGGACATGAGTCAAAATATTGTCATGCGGGGAGGAGATAAACTCTACATTGCAGAACCTTCAGCGTCTACACTGATGGTTATGGGTGAAGTGAGACAAGAACGGGTCATTGATGTGCCCAATGGCTTTCTTCCGCTCCGCACCGCTTTAGCAATGGCAGGAGGCATTCCCTACACGGGAGATAAAGGGGTGATTCAAGTCATTCGAGGGAACATTCTCCGTCCGAAAATTTACACATTAAACTGGAAACATGTGATGCGTCTTCCCACTTCGAGTATGCTGCTTATGCCAGGAGATATCGTCTATGTAGCAGCAACACCCATTACGGAATGGAATCGTTTTATTCAACAGATCTTCCCCACCTTAACAGGAATCGAACTGTTTAGGAAAGGAGTCGCAGGAGTGATTGCGATTCAATGACAAAAGAAGAAAACTTCATTATCTTTTCTGATATCAAGCGCTTATTTTTTAAGACTAAATGGGTGATTCTTACTGGGGCCTGTTTCTTTGGGGGGATAGGTTTTTTTATCCGTTCTCAAGTCCCTGTCCGCCATGAAGTCACCGCAATTTTTAAAGAAGTGGGACAAACGCAAACGTCTTTAGGAAATAGCCGATTCGATACCTTGTTACATTCCATAGGAATCGGCGGAGATAAACAAGAGGGACATGTTCTTCTCCTTTCTTCGATTATTTTAGAGCCTGTTGTCGAAAAGCTAGGCATGCAAGCAGAAGTTTCTCTTGAGACAACACTGCAAAGAAAAAGGCGCTTTCTGAAAGAATCTTTAAATGCAGAGAGAGGTCGCTCGATTCAAGAGCCTCCCCACTTTATTTTTTCCCATGTCCGTTATAAAGGAGAAGAGCCTAGACGGTATCAGATCTTTTTCACCTCTCGAGAATCCTTTGAAGTCAGAAAGGGAAACAATCAGGTTGCTGCAACAGGACTCTTGGGAGAACCTGTCGTTCTTAACGATGTTATATTTACCCTTAACGCGCCTCCAAAGGATCTCCGTTTGCGTCATAACTACTCTTTGACAATTTCCCCCTTGGCTCAAAAGGTTCTTCAACTCAGAAAACTTTTTGAAGTCACTCCTCTATATGGAGACGCATCACTGCTGAGTTTAGAAATGATTCATTCTGACCGCTCTTTTGCTATTTGTGTCCTCAATGAAGTCATGGAGTCGTATAAAAATTATCTCACACGAGAAAACGCTCGTGTCACAGAAGGTCAGCTTGCCTATCTTGAGAAAAGGCGGGATGATTATATGGATAAGATGGATGAGCACTTAGAAGCGCACATGCAGTACCTTAAAGAGAGTCTTGCAACAAAAGGGGCTCTGAACTTAGGACAACACCTCCCCCTCTTTCAAAGCCGCAAACAAGAATTGATGAGCGACTTAATGAGTATTGATTTGAAGATCAGTGAATTGCTGGATACAGATCCCCATTTTATAATGGACATTGGACATGAAGTGGCCTCCCTTCAAAAGGAGCTCCATCAAATTGCTAAAGAGAGAGATGCGCTAACGTTGGCCTTTGTGGGGAAACAGGATAAAGACAATACCTTAGAAAAGCATTTGCGGCGTTTAGATGTAATAGAGCAAGAAGAACTCCGAGTGAAAACAGGGGTGGATACGTTTTTCTCGTCTTTAGTGGGGACGCTCCGCCAACGTGATCAAACTTTGATTGCTGTGGGTGACTTTGGAAAAGTACTGTCTCCAGATGCGAACCAACTAAAGAAAGTCCAGCAGGAGAAGAAAAGGCTGATCCAATGGGCACAGGAAAACGCAGGGGTGAGGCTTTCTGGTGACTATTTAAAACATCAGCTCCGCCTCCTTTCTCTGCAAGAAGGGGCTTTAAAGCAACGCCTCTTTCATGGAACAAAAAGAGGAGAGGAATATCAGGGGATTGATTTAGACACAGCACGCCGGCTCCTTCTTTCCTACGTTCAGGAGCGGGACCAGGCGGCCTCAAAAATTGCAGAAATGATTTTTGCCAAACAGCAGATTGATCAAGATCATGCAGAGTGGGTATCACTTGCCGCTATTTTCCCCGATGCGATTAGCCAAGAGATGGTCAAAGAAATGGGGGAAATGAAAAAACAGCTCAGGAAAGAGCGGATGCTCACAGAAAAAGAGCGGGAGCGTTTAGAGAAAAAGTTTTCTCGAATGAAAGAGGATCTCTTTCTACATATTGCGCAAACCCTGGAGCTTTCTCAGTTAGAAAAAGAACGGAATGAAGACCGAATCACTTCCGTTCGCATGGCGATTCTAGACCTTTTAGGACAAGAAGTTTCACTCATTGAAAAACAAATCGAAGATCGGATCGAAGAGAAACTTGCTCACCTGGAAAAAGAAAAAGAGTTAGTTTCAGGGCAATTGAGTGCAATTAAAGCAGAGATGAAAGAGGTTCCTGATGCTTGGCTTCGAGAACACCGTTTAAAGTTTGCTGCCGATATGAATAAAGGGATGTTAGAAGCACTTGTGCAGCTAGTCGA
>JAGROF010000201.1 GCA_020440405.1 Chlamydiia bacterium | reverse complement strand
GAGGTCGAGCTCTTTCTTTAGAAGGACAAGGGTTTTATCGATTCTCTCTTGAACATCAAAGGTTTGAAGAATATCTTGCAACTCTTCGCGTCCTGCGGTTGTTAAAGCAACAGCAAAGTCAGCAAGCTTCCCAGGCTCTGTAAAGTCTGAGTGCCCTAGAAAGATTTGGAGCTCTTCTTTAAAAAGAGGATTAAGCTTGAGCAGTTCTTTGATCGTTGTAATGATGCTAATCGAATAAGCTTTAATGATTTTAGACTGCTGCTGTGTGATGGCATCATCATGATATTCGATTTTTGCACGCAGATACTTCGACTTGGTTACAGGAGATTTAATCTTAATCCGTTTCTCCATGTTTAAAACGACTTGAGCTCCCCCCTGTTCAAGAGGAACGATCCGAAGAATCGTTGCCATCACTCCCACATCGCAAAGGTCCTCAAATCCCATCTCATAGATATTTTCCTCCTCCTGCTTTGTGAGGAAAAGAGCAAGCATCTTATGAGAAGATTTTGCAACAAGCTTGAGAACTTCGTAGAACGGGCCTGGCTCAATGACAAGAGGAGCTGCCATCCCAGGGAAAAAGGGACGTCGCGTCAAAGGAAGGACAAAAAGCTCATCGGGAAGATCAGGCTCAGACTGCGGCTTCTTTGAACTTCCAATAATCTTTTCTAAGTCACTATCCAAGAGTGAGTCTGTCAGATCAAAACCCCCATCTTCAGGCATTTCATCCTGCGAATCATCATGCTCGTTATCCAAAAGGCAACCCCTTCAACATAAAATATTCCTAATAAGTGTAGCACTCCCCGGAAAATAGTGCAATCGGCACCTTACCAATGAAGCTTATTTGAAGACACTATTTAATCCTGTGTATAATCTCCTCTCCACAAAAACACAACCGTGATATAATAGCGCCATGAACTTTTTAATTATCGATACTAGTAGCCCTCAGAGCTTTGTCGCCTTAAAGAAAGGAGGCAAAATCGATGTTGAGCTCCTTTCTTCGAAGCAATCTCAGACGCTCCTTCCTGCCATTGAAAAACTCCTGGACACTCAATCTCTAGACTTTATTGCAATTGGAACCGGCCCTGGAGCCTTTACAGGAACCCGCGTTGGAGTCATGGTCGCTAAAGCCCTAGCCTTTGCAAAAGGCATTCCTCTCCTCCCGTTCTGCAGTTTAAAAATCTTTCTCCCCGATGCAGACGGCCCTTTTGCCCTCTACGGCGATGCCAAGTCCCGTGGCGTTTACTGCCTCAAAGGAGTCAAACAAGGAACACATCTCTCTCTTCAGCCCCTTACCCTTGAGCCAGAAGGGGCCCTTTCGACAACCCTAAACCTTCCCTTCCTAGCTTCTTTTTTAATCGAAAAATTTCGAAAAGAAGGGGGAAAAAACCATGACGCCGTTTCCCCAGTATATTGAGGGTTGAATAATAAGATCTTTATGGTATAGAATTGTTGGAACAAGGAAACTCGCGACTGCGGGTTGGCCAAGCTCTTAATGCAGACCCAAAAAAGCCCTGCACTAAGAGCCAACATTAGAAAAACTGTAAAGAATTTTTTAAACCGATTTAGGATGTGATCTTTTTATGCCGAAT
>JAGROF010000200.1 GCA_020440405.1 Chlamydiia bacterium | reverse complement strand
TTTTTGAAGTTGTTTGGGTATAGACAAAGAAGGGGTGATGGATGATTTCATCCCCTGAATAAGGACAATCTCCTTTAAGAATGCCTCGATCTTTTTCCTGAAGCTTTTTATGAACAGCCTCAGAGAGGCTTTGATAAATAGACGGTTCATCTGCTAATTCAAACGCCTGACAAATAGCTTGATGGAGAGGATCTTGAGCATAACAAGTGATAGTCTCTCCATTACGGTAGGATAAGTATGAATAGGCTGTTTTATGTTCCCATTCCCAACAAACACTTTCTCCTGAAATTGCCTCAGTCATATTTTTTTCTTTTTAAAATTTTCAATAATTTTAGGTAGTTTACAATAGAGTAATTGATATATTCAATGGAATATGTGGAAGTTAGTGTGGATCATTTGTATTTGTTTGGGGTGTTTTGCCATGGAAAAAGATTGTTTTGATGGAAAGAAATTAGTCCTAACAGAAAAGGAGTGGAAGGAAAGACTCACCCCAGAGCAATTTAAGGTTTTGAGAAAAGGGGGTACGGAACCCCCATTTAATAATGCTTATGATAGCAATTATCAAGAGGGGCTCTATCAATGCGCAGGGTGCGCTTTGCCTCTTTTTAGCTCAAAGGCAAAGTTTAATTCAAAAACAGGATGGCCCAGTTTTTGGGAGCCGATTTGCGAAGCGAATGTGACGTTAAAACGGGAGCTCCGCTCTTTCTTATTTGGCCGGGAATGCTCTTGCAGTCGGTGTGGGGGCCACCTTGGCCACCTCTTTACGGATGGTCCTCCTCCAACGGGGGAGCGGTACTGTATCAATTCTGCAGCCCTTTTATTTATACCGGGAATCTGATACAGATCAAATCAGTTGGATACACATTGAGGATGTATATGAATGTCAAACGATTCGGGGGGATGATCGCATGTTTAATTGGGATTGTTCTTCTGATTTATGGCTTTTATGGAAGCTATCGGATGTATGAAGCCCGCCAAGATATTAAGCGAAAAACCAAGTACGTTCCTGGGGAAGGCCTACGAGGGTTTGTTCAAGGGGAGTTTGAAGGAGAGGTGGATAAGTATACCCTCCCTGTTGTGTTATGCTATATTGGAGGCGGTGTCTTCCTCGTGGGAGGATGGATCCTTATTCGTTCTTCGAAGCGGAAGAGATAGTTTTCTCAAGTTGGCTTAAACTGTTGACCTGAGAAAGATTCCAAGCGTCGGTGCTAAAGGGGGTCTCGAACCACTGGATCAGGACCTCTTCAAGACTTTCTGAGGTTGTGAGCCGCAGGCTCAATCCAAGTACATTGGCATGGTTATAGATCCGCGCGCCTTTGGCGGTTTCTCCATCTAGGCATAAGGCAGCCCGAATCCCAGGGAATTTATTCGCAAGAATTGTGCATCCTGTTCCTGTCCAGCATAGGACGATCGCTTCCTCTGCAGAGCCTTTGTGGACTTCCTGGATGGCCTGCTGGGTCACCCTAGTCCAGTCCTGATCGGATTCTCCCTCTTGAGGGCCAAAATAGGTCACTTGATGCCCGTTTCGCGCCATCCATTCAAGGAGCTGGGGAATCAAAGGGTGATAGGCATCTGAACTGACAGCAATTTTCATGACAATAAGCTTACGGAATAAAAAAATTATGGACAAGTTGAAAGGTTTATTGTAGAACCAAAAATCAACGTGAAAAATTGTTTGAGATTGTCTCGGATGAAAAAAGCTTTTAAAGTCATTATTATTTCCCTTTTGATTCTTGCAACGCTTGCGCTGGGCGCCCATTTTGTCGCTTCCCATAACATCCCGATGTTAGAGCCTAAAGGACTCATTGGAATGAAAGAACGCGAGCTAATTATTACCTGCTCGCTATTGATGTTAATTGTTGTCATTCCTGTTCTCATTTTAGCGGTTGTATTTGGATGGAAATATCGGGAAGGGAGAGAAGCAAAGCATACACCTGACTGGGAACATAACAATATTGCAGAATGTTGTTGGTGGGGTGTTCCTGTAATCATTATCATTATTTTAGCGGCGATCACTTGGAAAACCAGCCACGACTTAAATCCTTTTAAGCCGATCGAGAATGGGAATCCTCCAATGAAGATCCAAGCCGTTGCTTTAGATTGGAAGTGGCTATTTATTTACCC
>JAGROF010000199.1 GCA_020440405.1 Chlamydiia bacterium | reverse complement strand
CCTAAAAGAGCGCATACATCTCCAATTCGAGAGTTGCTTAAGTGAAAGTTTTCCACAACAAAAGCAGGAACAAATAAGAAGATGATATTCCAGGAAAAGAGATAGAAAAAGTAGATCAAATAAAGGCGTTTAATCGACTCGGTTTTAAGCGCAATTTGAATGTTATGAAGGCCTCGAACAAAGTCAAAAGGTGCTTTTGAGGGGTTTTCTAACGTTTCTCCAAAAGCGAAGAGGATGAAAAGAACGTTGACGAGTCCCAAAATAGCTCCAATCATCATAGGAAACGCAGAATCAAATAATGGATAAACCTGCGGATCGGAAAGTTTTCCCCCTAAAAAAGGGCCTAAAATAAAGGTGAGCCCTGCAATAGCAGACCCATAACTATAATACCGTGTTTTCTTTTTAGGACTGGGACTTAAGTCTGATAGAGACGAAAGACAAATCGAAAGATTTCCTGCTCCCACCCCCATAATCATCCGTGCGATAAAAATCAAAGAAAGGGAGTGATGGTGAATACCAAACGCTGATAGGGCGTACCCAATAAAGGTTAAGAACGTGGTGAGAAAAAGGGCTTTTTTTCGCCCATGGTGATCAGCATATTCTCCCATAATTGGAGCGAAAATAAATTGCATAAAGGGAAAAATTCCTAAGAAAAACCCTAACATGGTTGTCTTATAAGCTAAAGAAGCATCCGCCGGCATGAGTCCACGAGAAGGCTCTAAGAAAAGAGGGGCAAAAATCGGAAACACAATGGTTGCCCCTAAGTTATCCACAGCAAAGGTAAAAAAGATCGAAAAAAGAGAGGTTTTTTGTTTAACAGCTTCCTTATCCATCTACAGACCAGTTCACCGGAGATTTTCCCCACTTTTCAAGAAGGGCATTTGCCTTCGAAAAGTGACGACATCCAAAAAATTGCGTTGCAGAATATGGAGAAGGGTGTGCTGCTGTTAGAATGGCGTGGGGATGACTCATCGTATTTAAAATCGTTTCACACTTATCTTTTGCAGAACGCCCCCACAAAATAAAGACAAGAGGATCTCTGCGTTCACATAACTTGCGAATCACAGCATCTGTGAACAACTCCCACCCTTTTCCAAAGTGAGACTTCGGTTCTCCTCTGCGCACCGTTAACGTAGCATTAAGCATGAGAACCCCTTGACGGGCCCAGTTAATTAAACTACCATGCTTCGCTGGAAGAATACCTAAATCAGCTTGAAGCTCTTTGTAAATGTTTTTAAGAGATGGAGGAAGGGGAATCTCTTTACGCACGCTAAAGCAAAGTCCCTGAGCCTGATTCGGTCCATGATAAGGATCTTGCCCCATCAAAACAATTTTTACCTGATTGTAAGGGGTTTGACGAAAAGCATTAAATACCTCTTCCTCTGGAGGAAAAATCATTTTCCCAGCCCCCTTTTCTTCATCTAAAAACTTCTTTAGTTGAAGAATATAGGGTTTTTGAAGCTCTTCCTTAAGGGCATCATGCCAACTTTTTTCTAGCATCATCATGGCGATAGATTACCATGATGAAAACTTTACTACAAGATTGACACAAACCTCCCAACCCCGTACGATACTACTCTTCTCTGGGTGTAGCGCAGCTTGGCCAGCGCACTTGCATGGGGTGCAAGGGGTCGGAGGTTCGAATCCT
>JAGROF010000198.1 GCA_020440405.1 Chlamydiia bacterium | reverse complement strand
CCTTGAGGTGGTAGTGAGGGTAATACCTCTTGGGAGTTCAAGTCCCCCCTTTCGCACACTCCTCATTGGGGCTAGTGATCCCTCCCTCTATCTTTTTCCCGAGAAATGATTATTTTTACTCACCCATAGCTCCCAGCGGGGAGCTGAATCCGTGTATAGCTGAATTAGAGACAGCCTCTTATACTAATTGGGAGAGGAAGGTTGTGATAGGAACAATAACAGGTTTTCTGTAGGAAAAGCAGTCTTTCTGGATGTAGGGTGTGTCAAACACAACTTGGAAAGCATGGGGGACTTTGAGTTGCTTGTGGAAGTAATGGAGGGAGCGGCTGATACCGGAGTGGCTGGTTGTTTTTACTTCAACGAGGAAAAATGGTGTGTGGTTTTTTGTCACAAGGAAATCGACTTCTCTCTTTTCTTTATCCCGGACAAAGTGGAGATTGTATTCTCCAAGCCCTGAGTCTGTCCAAAGATGAACAGCTTTGAGTAGGTGGGATGCAACAAAGTTTTCGTGTCGCGCGCCTTCGTCTTGAACAAGGGACCAGTCACATAGGTAGTATTTGGGGTCTTTCTTTAAAGTTCGTTTCACATTTTTTGTCCAAGGGTGAATCCGAAACGCATAATAAAAAGATTCTAAGGAAGACAGCCATCTTTTAATAGTTGGAGCAGACACATTGATCACATTTGCCAAATTGTTATAGCTCAAAAGCTGACCGGTTTGATCTGTTAGGAGAGTGGCGAGCATTTCCAATTGAGCGAGCTCTTGCACTTGACTTAAGTCACGGATATCTTCTCGAAAAAGCTGCTCTCTTCTGAGGCGTTGCCAGTTCACAGAAAAGCGGGGATTTCTCTTCAGGTAGGGCTCTGGAAACCCTCCAAAACGAAGAAGAGCTTCAAAATCTTTCTGCGCGACTTTTTTTGGCGACTGTATTTCTTTTTCTGATGATCGCGTTCTTAAAAGTTCTCCAACAGAAAAGGGATGAATTCGATAAAGAAAGTACCGTCCCATCAAGCTATCGCCCCCTGCTTTATAAACATTGAGCTTTGCACTTCCCATGACAACAATCTGGCATTCTTCCCCATACACGTCGAAGAACCCTTTCAAGAATTGCTTCCATTTTTTGTATTTATGGATTTCATCGAAGACGATGAGAAGTTTTCCTCTGCGTGCTTTTTCTAGGTTAACCCTTTCGGCAACTTTATTCGGTCCTTGTATAATGAGATTGCGATCATCTTGACTGTCCCAATTGATATAGGCAAAGTGGCTTGCAAGCCCTTTTAGACTTCTTCCTACCGTGGTTTTTCCGACTTGCCTTGGACCAGCAATGAAAACCATCTGCCGGTAAGCCTTGAGGTGATGCCTAATGAGGGGGTCATATAGGCGTTTCATTTCTTCTTTATCCATACCGACCAGAATAACATATATGTTATTTTGGTCAAGTCCAAAGTAACATGTATGTTTGATTGGTCGTATTTATTATATTAAAAATCAGCTGGTTGAGGTTTTTGTGGTTTTGTAGGAGGGGAGTTTGTGGGTGCGGTTGATGTAGCGTTTGAGGATGTTTCTGGTGGTGGAGTAGATGATGGCAAGGAGGCCAGCGATGATGGTGATTTGAAAGAGAAGGCGGGCGTTTAGAGGAGAGGAAGGGTTTTGGTGGGGAGGTTGGTAGTCGGGGAGACGGGGAGCACGGAGGCGGGGAGGGGGTTTGGGCTTTTCGGGAGCTCTGAGAAAACAGTCTTCTTCAAGAAGTTTAGTAGCAGTCCATCGCTCATTAGGATCGGGGTGGCCAAGGTGTCCCATAAAGCGGAGGAATTTATTCTGCTCTCCTTCGGATTCAAAGGCAAAGGGAAAATTTTTAAGAAGGACGGCGGGGCTTTCGTTTTTTGTCACGTAGTCTGATATTTTTGCTCTCCATTTTGAGATATTACTCGCTTGAAAAGGGAATGTCTTATACATCATCCAATGCAGGGTAGCGTAGAGGGAGAAGAGATCGGCTTTATGGAGATTATGTTCCCCTGGATCCAAGAGCTCAGGGGCTAGTGTTAAGGGAGTGCCTCGGATATCTCCAGCTTCTTCTGTGTCGACAGAGGAAAACCCAAAGTCAAGGAGCTTAAGGACCGGCCCAGCAGTGACAACAAGGATGTTATCGGGTTTGAGGTCGCGATGGTTAATGCCACGAGGGAGGTTCGCAAGGGCTAGGAGGAGCTGCGTGGCAAGGTTGCGGAGGAGTGCAGGGGAAAGGTCCATTGTTTTGGCGTAGTCAGTAAGAGTTTGAGACCCTTCGAGGAAGGGGCTGATGGTTGCGTAAAGGGTATAGGTATCCCCACTTCGTTTGGTTTTTTCTCTTTGAATGGCATATTTATCTAAGACAAGAAAGCGTCCTTCTCGAGCACTCCATACGATGGCATAGTGGGTGTCGACCATATAAGGGTCGTCGACCAAGAAGGCGTTGAATTCAGACCCCCAATTTTTAGGGGAGATTTGGAAAAGGGGAAGATGGGCTTCAGAAGGAAGGGGCAAGGATTCGGTCCGGCTGATGCGCAAGGCAAGGTCTTTTTGTTCTCCCGCGGGATCGGTGTAGCTTGCAAGCCACACTTTGGAAAGTTTGCCTGCTCCTAAGACTCTCTTTAAGGTCAGTTCAGGAAGGGTATTGGCAAGACAAAAGGCAAAGAGTTCAGGCTCTTTTAAAGGAAGGGCTTCTCGGAGTGCTTCTTGTGTTTCTTTTTTTAAGAAAGGAGAGCGATGGAACCCTAAGTGTTCCGTGTAATGCATGACCGTGGCAAATAACTCATATTCGGGGCCTGCATACGGCGCCTGTATGATTTGATAACGATCTAGAAGCTGATACTGCTGTGTATGGCGTTCCCTTCCGATGGCGTATGTGAAGCGGTCATCATAATAAAAGCGGTCCCACTCTGCTCCTCGCATGTCGGGGCGCAAGCGGAGGTAACGGTCTTTTAATTTGGTTTCTCGGATTTGATCTGTTTGGAGAAGACGTAGGGCAAATGTATGGGTTTCTTGAGCTTTGTTTTTGATGGCAACAACGACAGTGCATGAAAAGCTGTCCTGGCTAGCAGGATACATGAGGACCATATTTTTAAATCGAGCCAGGCAGGTTTCAAATAACTGTGGAGCTGTTTTAGGGAAGTGGGCTTCGAGGCTTTTTTTAAGTTCGGGATCAATCGTTTTTGTCTTGTCGCCGACAATGACCCATTCGTCATTAAAGGCTCTTTGAGGGGATTGAGAGGATATGGGGAAAAAACTGCGTAGCCATTCCATATAGATGGAAAGGATAGCATGATAAATTATTTTTGAATACCGGAAATAATCAGGGATTTTGTTTCACAATAGGCATCGAGACTGCCGCGGACGCCGTTTTCTCGTCCGATTCCTGATTCTTTCCATCCCCCAAAAGGAAGAACTTCGGAAACTACATCGGTGGTATTGACACCGACAGCACCGGCTTCAAAACTTTCTGCCACGCGCCAGGTGCGTCCAATGTTTTCGCTAAAGAGGTAGGCAGCCAACCCATAATTGGTGTCATTTGCCATGGCGATGGCTTCCTCTTCTGAAGAAAAGCGGTAGATGGGAGCAACGGGTCCAAAAACTTCATCGCGATACATTTTCATTTTGGGGTCCATGTCAACGAGAAGGGTGGGCTCGTAAAACAGCTTTCCGAGTGTCGAGCGGCGCCCTCCTAAGAGAGAGGTGGCTCCACTTGCTAAGGCATCATCGACAAGGGATTCACATTTGGAGATGCCTTCCTCATTGATGAGAGGGCCTACAGAGGTGTTTTTATCGAGACCATTTCCTAAACGGAGGTGCTCTTCCATCATGTGCTGGAACTTTTTCACGAAAACATCATGAACATCTTTATGGACAAGGAAGCGGTTGATATTGTTACAACATTGCCCCGCATTATAAAACTTAAACCAGAAGGTTCCTTGGACTGCTTTGTCGACATCTGCATCGTCAAAGATCACAGCGGGGCAATTCCCCCCAAGCTCCATGGTAACATTTTTGACGGTGTTTCCAGCGGCACTAAAAAGGTTTTTTCCGACGGCTGTTGATCCGGTAAAGGTAAACTTGCGCACAAGCGGGTGGTGGGTGAGTTCGTATCCCACTTCTTGGGGATCGTGGCAGGTGAGGACATTAAAAACCCCTGGAGGAATCCCTGCTTGATGGGAAAGCTCTGCTAGGGCAAGGGCCGATAGAGGAGTATCTTCAGCGGGTTTCATCACGATTGTGCATCCGGCGGCTAAGGCGGGAACACATTTTTGGATGGGAAGAACAGAAGGAAAGTTCCAGGGGGTCACAACAGCCACCACTCCAACGGGCTGCTTAAGGGTCATAAAACGGCGGTTGGGGTCAGGGGAGGTGATTGTGAGTCCTGTGAGGCGTTTAGCTTCTTCAGCATGCCAGTTGAAAAATCCATTGTTTCCCATGAGCTCATGGGTGGACTGTTCATAGGGTTTGCCTTGCTCTAGAGTGAGAAGCGTGGCGAGATCTCCCCAATTTTCATTCATTAAGGCGTCCCACTTGCGCAGGAGCTCTCCCCGCTCGCGTGCACTGGTCTGTTTCCAAGATGCAAAAGCTTTGTGAGCCGATTCGATGGCTTTTTTCGCCTCATTGCCATCGATTTCTGTGACATCGGCGACTTTTTTGCCATCAAAAGGATTGAGGACAGGAAAAGTCTTTTTTCCTTTTACCCATTTTCCATTGATATAGCTGTCGGTACGCAGGAGCGCTTTATTCTTAATCATAAATTTTCTATACCATGATATGGTTTCGGAAACAAGCTTCGATTCCATTATAGAGTGATGAGGGAAGTTCCAGTTCCAGAAGGGGAATGAAGCTGCGCGCTTCAAAGAGCATGCAGAGGGTTTCCCATCCGTCTTTTTTAAAGGGGAGTCCTCCTCCACAACTGTGGCAGCGGCTTTCTCCATTTACAATTTGCGTTGCGGGAGCCTGACACGTGTGGCATGCTTGAGTGATTTCTAAGAGGCCTTCATGTTTGAGCAGTTTGATTTGGAAGGTGGTCCAAAGGGTCTTAGGGAATTGGGCATGAGGAAGGTGCTTTAAAAAAGCAATCAGGAGTTGATAGAGCGCGTGGGAATCTTTTCCTGGTAACTGGGTCTTGAGGAGAGCTTGCACGATTTTCCCTGCCACGTCTAAATGGGCATAGGAGCGGCGCAAGGGGAGGTGCAGATCAAGGATGGTTCCATCGATAAAATGGTAAAGATCTGTCCGTCCTTTTTTAAAGACAAACTCTCCCCGGCAGAGGGGAGTGGTGAGGCTCACCCCGGTTGGCTTGGCTTTAGAGAGCCCGCGGACATAAAGGTTCATCACCCCGCGATCGGGGGTCAAAAGGGTGAGGATGCGGTCCTTTTCTTTAAAGGGAGTGGCCCGCAAAACCACCCCTTCAACCTGGGATTCTTGCATTGCCAGAATAATGCGCTTTTGGTAGAATTTTTTCAATTGCACCGATAGCTCAATTGGATAGAGTACCTGACTTCGGATC
>JAGROF010000197.1 GCA_020440405.1 Chlamydiia bacterium | reverse complement strand
GGTATTCAAAAAAGATCTCGATGCCCCGAGGAATTTCATACAAAGAAAGGAAAAGGGCCATAATGAGGATTCCCGTCACATCCCCCGCCAAGCAATGGACTTCTGACCCCGTTGCCTGCTTCCAAGGGGAGTCAATAAATTTCTCATGGGTTCCTGGCATCGGTTCGCGGCACGTCATAAAATAGAAGAAAAGTCCTAGCGGTCCTGTATAGAGAACCACAAGCGCCCACCCCGCCTTCATCACTCCCGCCTCTGGAGTGTTCATCTTCAAATCATACACTACAAATGCAAAGGAAAACAGGCTCAAGATCCCCCATGCAATTAAAAACCCAGTCATTGCCACAACTCCATTTTTAAAACTTTTCTTACCTATATCATCTCCTTCTTTACTTTTTCGAGGAAAAATCTTATAATCACCGCAGAATCGAACAACTGAGTGTATTGATGTCATCTGTTAAGAAAAAGCGTCGTCTGAAGATCTCAAAGCATAAGCGTAAAAAACGCCGCAGAAGAGATCGTCACAAGAAAAACAAATAAACTCCTCTTATGTGGACTTATCCTGATCACTTTGATGTGATTATTATTGGTGCAGGGCATGCAGGATGTGAAGCTGCACACGCTGCTGCGCGGATGGGGGCTCACACTCTTCTCCTTACCATGAATCTCGATACCATAGGGAAAATGAGCTGTAATCCTGCCATTGGGGGAACGGCTAAAGGACATATGGTCCGGGAAATCGATGCCTTAGGAGGCATCATGGGAAAAGTGGCTGACCGCACAGGAATTCAGTTTCGGATGCTCAACGCCACAAAAGGACCTGCCGTGTGGTCGCCCCGTGCCCAGTCAGACAAGTTGGCCTATCAGACCGAAATGAAGTCTGTTCTTGAAGAGACTCCTCATCTCGAAATTAAACAAGGAACCATTGAAACCCTTCTGGTCGAAAACAACGCCATCACTGGGGTGCAAATCCAAGAAGGAATCTGCTATCTTGGGCGCACTGTTATCCTTTCAGCTGGAACGTTTATGCGGGGCCTCCTCCACATCGGAGAAGCGAACCTTTCTGGAGGACGTGCAGGCGACAAACCTGCCATTGGACTTTCAAAGTGTCTCCAAAACCTTGGCTTTACACTAGAGCGTCTTAAAACAGGAACTCCTCCGCGTGTCAATGCCCGTTCCATCGACTTCTCGAAAACTGAAGAACAGCCCCCTGAAGAAGGGGTTGCTTTCTCTTTCGAGCCTCAGGAAAAGCGCCTGCCTCAAGTTTCCTGCTTCATCACCTATACCAATGATGCCACCAAAAAGGTTATCCAAGACAATATCCACCGCTCTCCCCTTTATTCTGGAAAAATCCAAGGTGTCGGCCCTCGGTATTGCCCCTCTATTGAAGACAAGATTGTCCGCTTCGCCGATAAAGAAAGACACCAGCTCTTCCTAGAGCCTGAAGGACTCCAAACCCACGAAGTCTACGTCAATGGGATCTCTTCTTCTCTTCCCTTTGATGTCCAATATGCCATGATGCGGACCATCCCAGGACTTGAAAACGTCGAGATCATGCGCCCTGCCTATGCGATTGAATACGATTATGCCATTAGTGGTCAAATCAAAAGCACGCTTGAAACAAAGCAGGTCGCAGGGCTTTACTTTGCCGGGCAAGTGAATGGGACAACAGGGTATGAGGAAGCTGCAGCCCAAGGGCTGATGGCTGCAATCAATGCTGTCTTAAAAATCCGAGGAAAGCCTCCCTTTATCCTGAGGCGCTCAGAAGCCTACATCGGTGTCATGATTGACGACTTGATTGCGAAAACACTCGATGAACCCTACCGGATGTTCACCTCTCGCGCTGAACACCGTTTACTCCTCCGCCAAGATAACGCCGACCTTCGCCTCCGCGACTATGGGTACCAACTCGGATTGATCGATCCAGCGGTTTATCAAGCCTTTCAAGCCAAACGAGAAACCCTTGAGCAGGAAAAACAGCGTTTTGAAACCTGCCACCTAGACTATGAAGGAAAATCAACCACCCTCGCCAAGCTTCTCTGTCGCCCCGAATTTTCCTATCAAAAGCTTTTAGAAACCTTTCCTGAGCACGTCAAACCTTATGAATCTGCTCTTTGCAATGCCATTGAAATCGATTTGAAGTTTGCGGGATATATGGTCCGAGAAAAAAAAGAAGCTGCCAAACTCGAAAGCATCGATCACCATTTGATTCCTGAAAATTTTGACTATTCAAAGGTTGTAGGACTCCGCAATGAAGCGCGGGAAAAACTTGCCCATCACCGCCCTGAAAATTTAGGGCAAGCGTCGCGCATTTCAGGTGTTTCCCCTGCAGACATTTCAATTCTATTGGTTTCGCTAAAAAAATAATTTCTTATATTAGGTAAGTATGGCACTTAAACCCAAAAAGCTTCCGACCTTCCTTCTCATTACCGATAATCCTTTGGTGCGTGCATTTTTCGAAGAGATCACAGCAAAACTTGAGGATCATGCACTCATCATTGGGTCTTCAAAGCTCGAAGCTTTAGACTATTTAAACCGGACCTATATCAGCCTTGTCATCATCGATGAAAAAACACCCAACCTAGAGTTAACCACTCTTTGTGAAGAGATACGCGCTACGAAAGAACATGCGCACACTCCAATCCTTGTGATCACTGCGCATCTCAAAAAATCCTTCATCCGCAAACTGATTAAAGCTGGAGCCACCGATTTTTTGCGCGAACCTTTAGAGGAAGACGAATTTCATCTCCGGATGGAAATGGCCGGCGAGGTGATGGAAACCCAAGCCAAAATGGCTTCCCTCTCTTCTCACGTTTCCCGCATGAGCCCCATAGGCACAAGCCTTGGGAAACGTATCATTGTAGATGACCGCGCCACACGACTTGTCGGACAAGCTTTGAGTGAAAAGACACATCTTACTCTTCTGATGATTGAAATCGATCAATACCCTCAAATTTTAAAAACACGCGGCGAAAATGTAGCGCACGCTTTGACCCTAGATTTTGAAGACCACCTTCAAAAGCTGGTCCGTTCCCAAGACCTTTTATACAATCAAAATCAAGGGAAATTCGCAGTATTCCTTCCGAAAACAACTGCTAAAGCAGGGGTTTTTATCGCAGAAAATATCCAAGAATATCTAGATGCAGAGATTTTTTCTGCAGGCAACATCCGTTTCAATCTCACTGTTTCTATTGGGATCACATCCTTGGAACAATCGGGGGATGTCACAAAACCTGCCGCTACAAACCTAGAACGCCTTTTCCGAGGAGCTTCTGACTGCCTCAAGCTTGCCCGCGAAAAGCAAAACCATATCGTTTCTCAGTCTTCAAACCCCGGAGGTTCCTCATGAAGAAACTGCTCATTCTCCTTTCATTGACGCTTGCTCTTGTTGGGGCTCAAGCGCCAATTTATGTCGCACCTCCTGCAACAGCATTCCAACAACCTTCTCGCCCTAAAAGCTCTCCTCCTACAGATGCCACCTCCGCGGAACTTGCTGCCATGGCAAAAACGCACCAGGATACACAAAACAGTGGGAAGGGAGGCAGCAGTGATATCATGATCATCTCTCCTGAGTCTCGCGCCAAAGACATCCAAGCCGCAATTAAATACCTGACCATGCACGTTCCCACTTCCAAACCGTCGATCACCCTAACAGATGGCGCAAAAATTACAGGAATCATGGATGTCGATGTCATGCCAGGAGGAACGATTTTAATCTTTAAAATTTCCTCTCTTAAAGGAATGCAATATAAAGTCGTCAACATTGAACAGGTGCAATCGCTCAGTGAATAAATCGGTCAACCTTCTCCACCTTCAAAATGTTCCTATTCACGAGCAGCTTCAAATCGAAGAAGCCCTTTTGCGGCTCACCGAGGAAAACTGGTGCCTCATCAATGAAGGCTCTCCTCCTTCAATCGTCATGGGAATTTCAGGAAAACCAGAAGAGCTCATCTGCAACAAACACGTTGCAAAACATCCGCTCCCCCTCATCAAACGGTATAGCGGAGGAGGAACTGTCGTTGTCAATCAAGACACCCTGTTTGTCTCCTTCATCTTCCAAAAAGATGTGCATGATTTCCCCGCTTTTCCGGAACCCATTTTGCGTTGGTCAGAGCTGTTTTACCAAGAAGCGCTCAACATTCCTGATTTCCATCTGCGAGAAAATGATTACGTCATTGGAAAGCACAAATGTGGAGGTAATGCGCAATACATCCAAAAGCATCGTTTTGTCCACCACACCACGTTTTTATGGGACTACGATCCCCTTCAAATGGATTACCTTCTCCATCCTAAAAAAACACCAACGTATCGAGACGGGCGCTCTCATCATCAATTCTTATGTCGCCTCAAAGAATTCTTACCATCAAAATCTCATTTCATTTCACAAATCAAAAACCAACTCAAACAAACCTACCTTGTTCAAAACACTCCACTAAATCCTTTAATCCCTCTTCTTTCAAAACCCCATCGCAAGGGAACCACACAGTTTTTATTTCCTCATAATCCTTGATCTGTTAAACTCGTTCTGCAGTCTCAATAAATGGAGGGAAATTGTAGGCCGCAGCACATCGTTTAAACGCGTGCTGCCTTAAATTTCCAATATGAGATACAGAACTTTGCCGATGATGCAGCACGTCTAGTCTTTTGTCTAGGCGATGTACAACCTTGAGGGGGTCCTCCTGCGATAATGCCCTTCCCCCAAATCTTACTTCCAGGAGGACCTCTTCTTTTTACGATAGCTGAATTAGCTTAAAATAGTGCAATATTTTAAACTAATTCAGCTATACTTGTTCTGGTTGAGCTAGCAAAGCTTCAAAGAGAAGGCGATTGATACGCTCTCGACGATCCATCTCTACACCTCCAGTCGCGAGCTCTGAAGCGGCAAGAGGACGTCCTTTTTTGACCCCATTTTCGCGATAGACTAGGGAGGTTTCAATATTTGAGTAATAATCAAGCGGCAGGAAAAGGTGGGACCCTAGCTGCTTCGATAGATCAGAGAGACTCACCTTATTATTGGGATCCGCAAGGATCTTTCGAGCCAATTCAATGACGCGATTGAGAGCCCTTTGATGCGCCTCATCCATTCCATGCGTGACAAGCTCCCGAATCTGCTCAGATGACATCTTCGGCAGCATGAATGCAACATTATAAATATCTCGAAGACGGTCTGTTGAAATAATGGGCTGAGTATCGAGAATCCGCTTCATTGCAACCGTCACAGAATGGACGTCTCGCATCGCCATTAATGAATCTCGAAACACAAAGTCTTGAGGCTGCGCTCCACTGATAAAAGACCGCGGATCATAGCTCTCTTTTACAACCCTTTCGACCTCATGCGCTCCTCCTGCAAAATTAAAAATTCCCCTTTCTCCGACGTCTTGTTCAACCCGGTCTGCAAGAGCTTCATATGTTTTTGAAAAAATTTCTTGATGTGTCAGTCGATCGTCCTGACTTGGGACCATTGCCCAATCACCCTGTAAAGTATCCATTATTATCCCCTAAATTATTTTACACGTCCTCTATTATAACATAAAATGTTATATTTTATTAACATTCAAATATTTAGTAATACTGGAGATAATAAAAAGATTAACCGATACAACCACTCTTGAATAGCGCATAAACTATCGCGCCATCTTTCCGCTGATCCATCGTTTCCCAATCCACAAAGTCACTTCCAAAAATCGCCACCCGCTCCTTCTCAACTGCCTCGTCAAGCCCATCGGTAAAAACATTTTGCCCAAACCATTGACCGACACCAGCAAAGAGTTTTCTTTCCGTATGATAGGTACACCGAGAGACTAAAACTTCTAAAGGTTTGTAAGCCCTGAAAAATTCGCTCCTTGCGCGCCTATAATTTGTGAAGCTAGCAATCATGGCGTACTTCGCCCCTGATTGAAGCGATCTAGGAAGGGGAAGCCCTAGAGTCACATAGATATCTCTCGTGAGGCTAACCTCCAAGTCTGCCGCATGAGTCTCCCCAGTTTCGCGAACAACTTCCTTGATTAATCCTGCTACATATTTTCTCAGGGCAACCGCTACACCTTTCTGAAGTTCCGTCATTCCAAAATCGTCTAAAACATCTACAACAATCAGCTGTATTTGCGAAAGCACTTGATCAACACAGTTCTGATGGGCGTCATTGATTGCAAGGAATGTGTTTTTAATCAGATCCTGGAGCTCTTCTTTTTGCTTAAGGGTTTTCTTGAAATCCGCCTGGTAAGCACGTAACTTTAAGATTAAGTAACCCAATATCTTGTTCAAATACCACTTACTCGCCTCCTCCTGAGCATCTAGTCTCCCACCGCTCGTATATCTTGCAATATTCCTTTTTAATTGATTCTTAATCCTCTCCTCAAGAAAGTCTTTCCCATCTACAAGGAAAAGTTCTTCATAAGGACACGTTGACAGTAATAAGTGAGCGGGGACTCCTTCAATCTCTTTTTTATGAAGTACATCATCATCTCCCACCACATCTAGAATAGAATCTGGATCGAACTGAGTCACATCTCGGGTAAAGGACCAATAGTTCATTGGCATCTCCTCGGCAATGGCGCGATAATCTCCCGCAAGGTCTTCCAATTTAACCCGTCGATCTTTTGGCATAGCCATCATACCCAAAGCGTGACCCCCTAAGACGGTCCCTACGGCAATCTGCGCAAACTTATTGCAGTCAGCAGGGGCATAGGAAGCTTCTTTTCCAACGTGCTTCATTAACCAAGCCGTTGTGAGTTTTGCTGTAATAAAAACTAAAGCACACTTTAGCACTAATTCTACCAAAGGATGTTTTCGAGAAGTCACATAAGGCCTAGCATAATGGGATGCCACGAGTCCCATCGAGGCTGTTCCTGCTGCAAAATACAGGGTTTGAGGCTGAGAAACCTTCATGACTTCCATGCCTCTCTTTGTTCCTGCCAAATAAGCAGTAGTAAAAAAGAGTGTTGCGATCATCCACCCCTTGTCTCCATGGTAACAAAATTGAAAAGGAAGATCCCGAGCTCTTCTGACGTCTAACATATATATCCCTTGTTTGAATGCCAAGAGCATACCAAGAAATTGAATAAAACCAAAGAAGTTTTAATTCATTAACAGAAAGCTACTTAAAGACGTCTTTGAGGGCTTGCACAGAGGTCTCTCTCCCAATGACAGCGATAGACTCGGTTAAAGGAATTTCTTTAGGACAAACCTGGACACAGTTTTGAGCATTCCCACACTC
>JAGROF010000196.1 GCA_020440405.1 Chlamydiia bacterium | reverse complement strand
TGCTCCCTCCTCCCGGAGGAGGACTGGTGGGAACAACAAATCGGATCGCCAATGTAGCTAAAGCAACAGGGGTTGCTACAAGCATTGCTACTGCAGGAACTATACTAACACAACCTAACTCACCCGCTCTTCCAAAAGAAATGTCTTTTGAACAGCTCGCTGAGGCGGGAAAGGTTGAAGACAGAGGAGGTCTTACAAGGGCTGGAAGAGGGCTACAAAAGCACGGAGGAAGACCTGGTAGTGTTTTTCCAAATCCTTCAGGAAGTGTTTCTCAGATAAATACTCAAGGACAAGAAGTGCTGGAAGATATACTAAATAATCCTAATAATGAGATCATAGAAACTCAAGGTGGGAGTACTAAGGTTTATGACCCAAATGGGAGGGGAGCTCATTTTGACAAAAATGGAAGTTTTATTGGGTTTATTGAGAGGCAATATGAGTGATGATTTTAAAATTGAGCTTTCGAGTGACTTAGAATACGAAGGGATGGCAGTGTATCTTAGTTTTTGTGAACAAGAGATTGCAATACTTAATTATGACAAGGGTATTGAAAATATTGAAGTTAAATTACTTCCTATTTACACAGATACAAAAAACCTATCTGTTCCCTTAGATGAATTCTTAAAGGTCTTGGAAAAAGCTAAACAAATACTAAAAAAATGTGCTGAAGAAGACAAAATAAGAGATAAACCTTGATCCATTTTATGAGTTTAATAACGCAAAGGGGGGGGGCCTCCGTACCTTACCCTGCAAACTAATAAAAGAAGATCAAGCATGCTTGATAAACAAACTCAAAACTACTATCGGAATATTTTCTTAAAGAACCTCAAGAAAATTTCCAGCACGAAAAAGCAAGAAGATGCTTGGATTCGTGGTAATTACGAAGGCTTCAACACGTTTGTAGAAATATTCGAAGGGTTTATTTCTCCTTGTGAAGATGTTGTGAAATGGCCCATCCTGTCAAATCGGCAGAGACAAGACCTTCAAAAATATTATGATTTGCTCATTAACTATAATGACTCAAAAATGGAGGGAACACGAGTGGTTATGAAAAGTGACAGGGAGATTTGTGAGGACCCTGCTTGGAAAGAAATCAGGAGTTTTGGAAGGAGCTTATACGAAGAGTTCAGATTAATCTCTTTGTAGATCAATGATTTTTGTTAGATAGAGTTGCCACGATTCTATCTAATCCTTGGAGTGCTTCTTAAAATACTTTTGGTGGTACTCTTCTGCCTCATAAAAAGGGGCTGCAGGAAGAATTTGCGTCACAATGGGCTTATCAAATTGAGAGGCCATTTTTTCCATGGAGGCGCGGGCACATTTTTCTTGCTCAGGAGAGTGTGTGAAAATGGCCGAGCGGTACTGGGTTCCGCTATCAGATCCTTGTCGATTAAGGGTTGTCGGATCATGAATTTTCCAAAAGATTTCTAGAAGTTTTTCGTAAGTAATTTTTTGAGGATCAAAAGTAATTTCTACGACTTCTGCATGACCGGTGTCTCCAAAGCAGACTTTTTCATAGGTGGGCTCTGGCAGCGACCCTCCTGTGTAGCCCACGCGGGTTGATTCTACCCCTTCGATACCCTCAAAAGCCTCTTCAACCCCCCAAAAACATCCCGCGGCAAAGGTTGCCTTTTCCATATTCAACCTGTTTGTTATACTACACTCTATAAGTTATTGAAGTTTTGAATATGGCGCTACTAGAAATTTTAAAGAGACCTTTTAACCTATATTTCCCAGCGCGAGGAGAGGGAAACGCTCAAGGGTTGGGAACCTTTTCGGGGGTTTACCTGCCCAGTGTTTTACAAATGCTCGGCGTCATCTTATTCATGCGCCTAGGGTGGATTACAGGTCATATCGGATTGCCCAAGATGATGCTCATCATTTTGATGAGTTCATCGATTCTTTTTTTAACCGGCCTCTCAATGACCTCGATTGTGACCAACATGAAGGTCGGAAGTGGCGGCTCGTACTATATTATTTCTCGCTCCTTGGGAATGGCATTTGGGAGTGCCATTGGAATTCTTTTGACCTTAGCGCAACTCATCACGATTGCCGTCTGTGTCTCTGGGTTTGCCATCTCTCTCCAAGAGCTCTTGCCCCATTTTTCTCTCCCCTTTCTTGAGATCTGTACGCTGGCAGGGCTGGCGATCGTTGCGATGTTCCCTGTGGATTTTGCTTTGAAGACTCAAGGTGTTATTTTTTGCATTGTCGTAGCGGCCATCGGATCTGTCTTTTGGGGAAGCAGCAGCCATATTCCGGAAACAATCACCTCTCTTCCCTCTTTAGAAACGGTTTCTTTTTGGGCAGCTTTTGCCCTTTTCTTCCCAGCGACAACGGGAATTGAATCGGGCATGGCGATGTCTGGCGACCTAAAAAACCCTTCTCGCTCTTTGGCAATTGGAACAATGGCCGCCGTTGTAACGGCATTCGTTGCTTACCTCTCCCTATCGATTTTCCTCTCTTCGCAAGTCTCAAGTGAGCTCCTCAAAAGTCACCCGATGATCATCTATTATGTCTCGAAGGTCAGCTCACTCTTCGTTTTAGGGGTATGGTGTGGAACCTTATCAAGCGCCCTGGGAAGTATGATCACCTCCCCGCGGACGTTGCAATCCCTTGCCAAAGATCACATCCTCCCAAAATTCTTATCAAAGAGTGTGGTCGCCCCAGGGATTTTGATCATCTGCTTAGCGAGTTTGATGACCCTTTTCACCGATATGAACCACCTCCTCCCGATTTTATCGATGGTCTGTTTGATGACCTATGGCC
>JAGROF010000195.1 GCA_020440405.1 Chlamydiia bacterium | reverse complement strand
TTGTCGGCTTTTTCGGTTGTAACCGTCATGTAATTCAGTGTAAGAGTTTGTACTTCTTTTTTGTGGCTTGTTTTTGCTTTGGAGAGACAAAGGAGCTTTTACGCGTCGAAACAATGGCTTCGGGATAGGAGCGCATCTTTTCGATGGAGACGCCTGGAAAAAACTCTGTCAAGATTTGGGGCGCATCATCCCCGCGCTCAGCCATTTGCTTGGCACTGTAGAGGCATAGACCGACTCCAGGACCCGCTCCATAGCCTTCAAAAACAGCGACGTTCCCTTTGATACTCACAGAAAAGTCGTTGCTTTTGAGCTTGTCCACGCCAAGCGCTTTTTGCAGCGTCATGAAATCAACATCCTCTTGGTGGGTTCCATCGTGCAGGCGTGCGGCATACACCCTTCCTGAAAAGTGATCGACAAAAAGGTCGATTCCTGTCACCCGATTTGTTTTGACAACTTTTGCAAGTTCTTGGGTGTTGATCGTCAAAGACCAGTGGGTATCTTTCCGGGTTTTTAGGGCGAAAGGAGTTTCAACTCCGCTAGGGGTGGAGGTGTTTTTGCGGAAAATAGAAGAATAACTTGCTGTTTTTCCTCCTGAATTTTCTGTCCAGCTTCCTGGAAAAGGTTGTTCCTCATAGGTCATGACGAGATAGCGTGTATTATCAACCCCTTTATCGACGTCTAGGTTTTGAAGAGTGAGACCCGTTCCGTGGTAGTCAAAGTCGTTTGCTGTGACATGCCAAAAGGCGTCGTAATTCATTAGTGCTTTGTAGTAGGCATCAGTCCGAGAAATGATAGCAAGGGCATCCATTACATTGGGAGAGAAGGATTTCCCTTTGAGCTTTTCGGTCAGCGTAGATTTCACAAAGCTTTCGACATCAACTTCATTAATGACATGGAGCTTTCCCTCAATATTATAGACTTCAATGGCTCCGCGGTATTGGATGCCATCCACTAGGAAAGATGTCTCTGCACTTGTCGGAGCAATCTGGAGCTGGAAGATTCCCAAAAAGTTTTCTCCCCATTTGATCCCTTCTTCGTGGGGGTAAAGGAAAAACCGTTTTCCTCGTCTCCCTGAGCTTTCTTTTTTGCCATTTTCTGGGTTAGAGACAACAAAGGGACCTCGCGCCTCTAAAAGGAAGCCATCAGAGTCTTTAGCCAAAAGGACTTTGATAGTTGCAGGCTTACCGGTTTCCTTTTCGGGGGTTTTGATCGTCTCTTTGGAAAAGGCAAAGAGGGGAATCAATAGGCAGAATAAAAAACTTTTAATTTTCATCAAGCGTTTCTCCAGAAAATTGAGTCGGTTCATAACAGCGACCGAGATGTTGGTAGGCAAGTTTTGTCACTTCTCTTCCTCTTTGGGTGCGGCGGATAAAGCCTTGCATAATGAGGAAGGGTTCATTGACTTCTTCTAGGGTAGAGGAATCCTCTCCTAAGGCTGCAGCAATGGTTCCAATTCCAACAGGACCTCCTTCATGGTGGTCAATGATGTGCTCTAGCATCCGCTTGTCCATTTCATCGAGTCCGCGGAAATCAATGTCTAGCATTTCTAGAGCCGTTCGTGTTGAGACCTTATCCAGCTTGCTATCTGTGCGCATTTGAGAGTAGTCTCGAACCCATTTTAACAGATTATTGGCGATGCGTGGGGTGCCACGGGCCCTTTTGGCGATCTCAAAAATCGATTCTTCGTTAATATCGACGCCTAAGATAGAGGAGGAGCGAGAAAGAATCTCAGCGACCAAATCGGAGCCATAATAGTCCAGGCGGCAAGTAAAACCAAAACGGGATCTTAGGGGAGCGCTTAAAAGTCCCATGCGTGTGGTGGCTCCAATGAGTGTAAAGGGGTTTAGCTTCACCTGAACGCTGCGCGCTTGAGGGCCAGAATCGAGCATCAAATCCAAAGAAAAGTCCTCCATGGCAGGATAGAGGTACTCTTCGACGGCGCGACTCAAGCGGTGGATCTCATCGATAAAAAGGATGTCACCTTCCTTGAGGTTGGTCAAAATGCCAGCAAGATCTGCTGGCTTGTCAATAGAGGGGCCCGATGTGACAATAAGATCGGCGTCCATCTCTTCGGCAACGATATGGGCAAGTGTTGTTTTCCCCAAGCCAGGAGGGCCATAAAAGAGAGAATGCCCCAGGGCCTCTCCACGCTTTTTTGCCGCCCCAACAAAAACCTCTAATTTTTCTCTGACAGTAGGCTGACCAATAAACTCACTGAGGCTGCTCGGGCGTAACTTGAGCTCAAGCTTCTGATCTCGTTTAGTCCAAGATGATTGTACAAATGGGGGATTCTTCATTTTTCACGTTTCCTTATACTTGGGCCATATGAAAAAATAGTAGCAAGAAAAGGATTTCAAGCGCTATACCTAAAATGAAAAACATGAAAAAAGTTAGGTGTTTCAAATGAGTTTAAGGGAAGATAAGTGGATTAGAAAAATGGCTCTTGAAGAAGGGATGATCGAGCCGTTCGTTGATTCTCAAGTGCGTAGCATTGAAAATCATAAAATTGTGAGCTATGGTCTCTCCAGTTATGGCTATGATGTCCGTGTCGGAAATCGCTTCAAAGTCTTTACAAATGTCCATAATTCGATTGTGGATCCCAAAAATTTTACGGAAGATGCTTTTGTCGATATTGAAGGGGAGTATTGCATTATCCCTCCCAATTCGTTTGCCTTAGCTTCGACGGTAGAATATTTTCGCATTCCTCGAAATTGTCTCACTATTTGCTTAGGAAAATCGACCTATGCACGTTGTGGAATCATTGTGAATGTTACCCCCTTTGAGCCGGAATGGGAAGGGCATGTGACGATTGAGATCTCCAATACGACCCCTCTTCCTGCAAAGATTTATTCCAATGAAGGGATTGCGCAGGTCTTATTTTTTGAAGCGAAACAACTCTGTGAAACCTCGTATGCTGACCGTGCTGGAAAATATATGAAGCAACGAGGAATCACCGTCCCTACGGTATGAAATTTCGACATTTAGTATTCAAAAACTGGTGGGTTGTTGCCTTTGTTTTGATGGCGGGAGCGATCTATCTCCAAGCCATCCATAAGAAAAATCAACGTTTGGCAGCTCTAAAGGAAAAAGTTGAAACGCTTGCTGCTGCAAAAATCGTTGCTTTGGAAAGAAAAGAAGAGCTTCTTTTACGCTTGGGGAGTCAGCATGATCCCGACTTCATTGAATTAGTCTTGAAAGAAAAGCTAGGGGTTCTAGCTGAGGGAGAAACAAAAGTGGTGTTTCAATGACTCTTCCGATTTTGATTGCCATTCTTGCTGCTCTCATCTTCATGTCAGGGTTTTTATCGGCTTCGGAAACCGCCCTCTTTTCGCTCTCCTCAATGAAGGTGCGTGCGTATAAGGTGGGAAGCGATCCTCGAGGGCACCTTATAGCGCGCCTGCTC
>JAGROF010000194.1 GCA_020440405.1 Chlamydiia bacterium | reverse complement strand
AGAGATGGGAATGAGTCAAAAAGGAGAGCTCAGTCGATTGGTTGAAATTGCACCCCCACATTTGGGAGTTCTCACGCAGGTGACGTTGGCCCACTCGGCATTTTTTAAAGGGATTTCAGAGATTGCTGAAGCAAAGTGTGAGTTATTTAGTTCAGAAAAAATGGAGCGGGGATTTTTTCACTTAGGGACAAGGAAATTTAAGGCGGTTCAACGTTTGGACATCCCCAAAACATGGTTTGCTCTTGAGAGGGCTGACGTGACACTAAAAAATGTGACACCTCCTTTTGAGGAAAAGCATTTTCAGGAGAATTTTTTAGCGGCCGCTAGTGTAGCGTTTCATTTAGGGATGACGCGAGAAGAGGTTGAAAGAGGGGGGGGCCACCTGAAGCCTTTTGACCACCGGTTCCAGAAAATTGAGAAACAGGGGATTCTTTTTGTGGATGATGCTTACAATGCTTCCCCGGTTGCTGTAAAAGCAGCTCTTTCCAGCCTTCCTCAAGGAAAGCGGAGGATTGGGTTTCTTGGGGCCATGAAGGAATTAGGAGCCTTTGAAGAGGCAAGTCATCGAGACATCGGAGAACATGCACTTCCCTTGTTAGATCACCTCATCTGCATTGGAGAGGAATGCCTTCCGATGGTGGATGTCTTTAGCCAAGGAGGAAAAAAGGTCGATTATTTTAAAGAAAAGGAAGAGGCTGTCTCACGGTTAAAGGAGCTGGCTGAGGAAGGGGATGTGGTCCTATTAAAAGGGTCTAACTCGTTAAAATTGTGGACGGCGCTTGAGGAGTTTTAATCGGTGATCTATCTATTTCTTCAATACTTATCTCTATACACAGCTGTGAAGGTTCCGACAGCCTTCTTTTATTCTTCAACACGGATGATCTTAGCAGCGATCACAACCTTATTGCTCACGATTTTAATGGGGCCTCGCGTGATCAGCAAGCTCTATTCCTTGAAGACAGGACAATCGATTCGCGTCGAAGACTGTCCGATGCTTGCAGAACTCCATCAGAAGAAAAAAGAAACCCCAACAATGGGGGGGATTTTAATCTTGGTGTCGATGCTCATTGCTTTAGTATTATGGATGGATCTTCGGAGTCCCTTTACCTTAATCTTGGCCCTCGCAACGGTTTGGCTTGGCATCCTTGGAGGGATGGATGACTATTTGAAGATGAAGCATAAAAATTCCAAGGGACTTCCAGCGCGGAAAAAGTTTGGATTGCAGCTTTTATTTGCAGCCTTATTGGGGCTCTATCTTTTATGGCCTGCTTTTACAGAAGGAATGCATGTGGGCGGGTGGTTTTCCCCTCCTCATATGAAGTTTGGAGGAAAGATATTTGAGGCGCAAGCGGCTTATGGGCAATATTTTTTTCCGTTTAAAAAGGGAGCCCTTTTTGTTCTCAGTGGAGTGGGTCTTTTTGTGGCCTTCCTCATGACCCTTGTGGTGGTTACGGGTTCTTCAAATGCTGTAAATCTGACCGATGGCTTGGATGGGCTAGCTTCAGGGTGTCTCATCATGGTTGCGGCAGTCTTTGCTCTTTTTGCCTTTTTATCAAATCATATCGAAATGGCGCGGTATCTGAACATCCCCTATATTGAAGGGAGCGGAGAAATTGCGGTCTATTTATGTGCAATGGCAGGATCTTGCTTGGGTTTCCTGTGGTATAATGGCTACCCTGCTCAGGTCTTCATGGGGGATACAGGATCTTTAGCTTTGGGAGGTGTGTTAGGAACCGCAGGGGTCCTCATGCGGCGGGAGTTTTTACTGGCGTTAGTAGGGGGGATTTTTGTCATTGAAGCGATTTCGGTGATTTTACAGGTGCTCAGTTACCGGTATCGAAATAAAAAACGGATCTTTCGGTGTGCTCCTTTGCATCACCATTTTGAGTTTAAAGGATGGCCTGAACCGAAGGTTGTCATCCGTTTTTGGATCATTAGTTTAATTTTGGCCCTTTTCGGTCTAGCGTCTATCAAATTTCAATGAAAGCACTCGTTATTGGATTAGGAATCAGTGGAAGAGGAGCGATTCAGCTCCTTTTAAAGCAAGGATATGAGGTCTGCGCAGTCGATCGTCGTCCTCAGAATATTGAAGGGGTCGAGGTTTATCCCGAAGAAGCGCTGATTGAGGCCGATCTTGTAGTGTTGTCCTCAGGAATTTCGCGTAGCCATCCTCAGGCAAAAGGACAAGTGATTGGAGAGGCGGAGCTTGCGCTGCGTACTTTGACAAATCGGATGGTGGGGATTACGGGAACCAATGGGAAAACAACTGTGGTTCTTCTTGTGACCCATGTTTTGACTCATGAAGGGATTCAAGCGCGAGCGTTAGGAAATGTGGGCCATAGCTTAGCCGCATATGCATGTGACCCAAATCCTGAAGAGGTACTCGTTGTAGAGTTGAGTTCTTATCAGCTTGAAACTTTGCAAACCCGCTGTTTTGATGTGGGGCTGATTACAAATATCACTCCCGATCACTTGGATCGGTATCCCTCTTTTGAAGCCTACCGGCAGACAAAGTTACACTTAAAAAACCTTGTCAAAGAAAAGGGGATGTTTATCTATTCGGGGGATTCTTGTTTACAACTAACAGAAAGCGAGGGATACTGGCAGGCGATTGGCGAAGCAAGTACATTTTGTGCATGGCAAATTTGCCAAAGTTTTGGAGTGGGATGGGACGCTTTTAACGCTGCCCTCAAAACATTTAAAAAGCCTCCCCATCGCATGGAATTTGTCACAACGATCAATGGAGTCGACTATATTAACGATAGTAAAGGGACAAATATTGAGTCGGTGTTGTATGGTGTCAATCAAGTCGAAGGTCCCATCCTTTTGATTGCCGGTGGCCAAGGAAAGGGAGAAACCTTTGAAAAGTGGAAATCCCCTTTCTTAGGAAAGGTAAAAAGGGTTTTTGCCATTGGAGAGGCCGCGAAGCAAATAGAAGAAACACTTCAAGATGTGATTCCCACCTTGCGGTGTCAGAATTTGCAAGAAGCGGTTAGAAAGGCGCATGAAGAGGCTCAAACGGGAGATACAATTCTCCTCTCCCCAGGGTGCGCTAGTTTCGACCAATTTAAGAATTTTGAGGAGCGGGGAGAGATGTTTAAACAAGAGGTTAGGAATTTAGGATGAATCGAAGAGATATTATTATCATTGCTGTTTTAATCAATGCAGGGCTTTTAGTGACCCTCTTTGTGAGCTCTCTTAAAAAAGAGCAGAACGTTGATCTTGCCTATTCATCTAGTGGGATACCCCAGGTCGAGATTGCGGCAGTACCTCCTAAAAAAAAAAAAAAAGATCAGGTCGATCA
>JAGROF010000193.1 GCA_020440405.1 Chlamydiia bacterium | reverse complement strand
ACAAGGAGACCTTCAAAATTCTTTGTTCAGAGCGAGCGAGAACAAGAATTTTGAAGCTGAGTCGACGCAGTCAAAAACCAACTTCTGAATCATGATGTGTATAAGTGAGATACATTCATATGCTTGATATAAAAGTTATTCGTGAGAACCCAACTGAAGTCGAAAAAAAACTTCAGACAAAAGATCCTTCAGCCTGTGTAAAAAAAGTCTTAGAACTTGATGAAGCCATTCGCGCTTTGAAGCTTGAAGGGGAAGCACTTAAAAATGAGCGCAACCAAAGTGCAAAACAGGTCGGAGAACTCAAGCGGAAAGGGGAAGATGTCAGTAATCTTTTAAAAACTATCCAAGGGGAAAAAGAAAAAATTTCAACCCTTGATCATCGATTGGCTGAACTTGAAGACCAATTGAAATTTGAATTAGGGTATCTTCCGAATCTTCCTGATGATGATGTGAAAGTTTCTTTGGATCCGCAAGACAATGTTTTAATCGAAGTGGTCGGCGAAAAACCTTCTTTTGCGTTTACCCCTAAAAATCACCTCGAACTCAATGAAACCCTGCACCTTTTTGACTTTAAGCGAGGCGCAAAAATTGGGGGAAGTGGTTGGCCTACCTACCGTGGTCTTGGGGCCCGCTTGGAATGGGCTCTGATCAATTTTATGATTGACACTCACGTCTCTAACGGGTTTGAGCAGTGGATGCTTCCCCTTGTTGGTCGCCCTGAGATCCTCTTTGGATCGGCACACCTTCCTAAGTTTGAAGACCAGCTGTTTAAGTTAGAAGACGATCTCTATATGATCCCCACCTCAGAAGCGGTGCTGAACGGGATCCACTACGATGAAATTCTCGATGCCGATGTCCTCCCTCTCAAGTACACCTCGTACACCCCTTGCTTCCGCCGCGAAGCAGGAGCCGCAGGCTCCCAAGAGCGGGGCCTTATCCGCACCCACCAATTCAATAAGGTGGAAATGTTTTGCATCACCCATCCCGAGGAAAGTGCCGCGATCTACAATATGATGGTGCAAAGCGCCGAAGAGATCTTGAAAGCATTAGAGCTCCACTACCGCTCGATGCTTCTTGTCACAGGGGACATGTCATTTGCCTCTGCAAAAACCATCGATCTCGAAGTGTGGCTTCCAGGGCAAGAGCGGTACTATGAAGTCTCTTCGATTTCCAACTGCACCGACTTCCAAGCCCGCCGTTCCCGCATCCGCTTTAAAAAAGGAAAAGACAAGCCGGAGTTTGTCCATACCTTGAATGGTTCAGGCCTTGCCACTTCCCGCCTCATGGTTGCCCTTCTAGAAAACAACCAACAAGAGGACGGCTCTGTAAAAATCCCCACCGTCCTCCAGCCTTATCTCAACGGATTGCAGGCTTTGACTTATTCACCTTGAGGAAGCGTGACATTGTAAAGCTGGATCAAGAGTTGCATATTCCCCAGCATTCTCCCTAGAGCTTCAAGACTTTCGGCTCGCTTTACCCCAGTTTCATCCGTCACAACTCCGTCAATCATTTCACTTATAACAGTATCTAAGCGGCGATAAGAATGAGTTGCATCTGCTGATGTCACCGTAGCCATCAAAGCACTTTTTCCGACCATATTATTTCCTAAACGGCGCGCTGTCTCGACAAATGTGGGTCGATCAATTCTTTCATGAGGCCCCATGGCTTCAAAATGGTAGTACTCTCGATTGATTTCATCATTCACCTTCATCATCTGATAGCTAAAGTATGCCGTCCCCACCATACCCGTCTTACACGCCCAATTTAAAGGCCAGGGAGAAAGTTGTGTCATGACATACAAAGTCAGGGTAGAAAATACCCCCACAACTTCTAACGTCTGGAAAGGTTGCTGAGCGTTTAAAATGAGCTCTTGAATCTCTAAAGACGTCGGATTTACATCTCCTTTCTTATATTTTCCAAGAACATCTAATCCTCCTGCCTGGAGTTTTTGCTTTGCTTCTGCATTCCTTGAGTTGAACGATTGCATGACATTAAAGACTTTTGTGGACCCAAATTGCAAAAATGCTGTGAGTTTATCCATAGATTTTTCCTCGAGGTTATAGCTTAAGAGAGATCAAGTTTAAATTTTCGTTAGATAAAAGAAAAGATTTTTTGTACACTAACGAATATGTTATACGATGCTCTCAAAGATTTGCTCCACTTTTTAAAAGATAGCCCCACGGCGTGGCATGCTACACTAGAAATTGGAAACCGCCTAGCCCAGCAGGACTATACCCCTCTTGATGAAACAGAGAAGTGGTCACTCAAGCCTGGAGAGCCCTACTTTGTGGAGCGAGGTGGATCGATCTGCGCCTTTATCCTCCCCAAAGAAAAACCTAAACGGGCCACCATCTTGGCCTCTCATACCGACAGCCCTGCTCTAAAGCTCAAGCCCCGTCCCGTATTTATCGAAGATGGACTCCCCTTCCTTCGGGTAGAAACCTATGGCAGCCCGATCTTAAGCACCTGGATGAATCGTGATCTGGTGATTGCTGGGCGCCTCCTTCTGTCAGAAAAAGACCGCGTGGATCAGCAGCTCGTCTTTTTAGATCATGCTCCTGTTATGATCCCCTCCTTAGCCATTCATCTCGACCGCGAAATCAATGAAAATCCGAAGAAAATCGACAAACAACATCATCTATGTCCTCTCTTAGGAATCCAAGGAAACAACCGTGAACCGGAAAAGATTTTTGAGGAGCTCACAGGAGTCAGGCAAAAAGCCCTCTTAGGTGCCGACCTTTATTTAGTTCCGAATGAAACCCCTGCTCTGATTGGCATCCACCACGATCTCATCAGTTCTTATCGCCTCGATAACTTGGTCAGTGCCCATGCGTCTCTTTTAGCCCTTCTTGGAGCTGAGAAGCATCCGAAAGAAACTATTCAGATGGCAATCTTTTGGAACCATGAAGAAATCGGCTCTGGAACCGATGAAGGCGCTAGCTCTCCTTTCTTTATCGATATCCTGAAACGGATTGCCCTTTCCTATAAAATGGAAGAGGAAGACTTTTTTAGGATGAAGCAAGGCTCCTATTTTATCTCCATCGATATGGCTCATGCCTTTCACCCAGGCTACAAGAAAAAGTACGATAAAGAAAATGCTCCGGAAATCGGAAAAGGAGTGGTGATCAAATACAATGCCAATCACCGCTATGCGACCTCAGGACTGACCGCTGCACATATCGTTCAGCTGTGTCAAAAGATCAACATCCCAACGCAGCCCTTTGCCTCTGAGTCGAATCTCCACTGTGGGAGCACTGTGGGAGCCATTACCGCCACTCGCACCGGCATCCCAACCGTTGATATTGGCCTCGCGCAATTCTCAATGCATGCCGCGCGCGAACTCACTTCCACAACCGACCATCTCGACCTGTGCAAGCTTCTCAAATCAATTTTAGAAAACTAATTGTACTGATCAAAATCATCCGTTTGGTAGAATAATCTCATGACAGAAACGCATAAGCATTTTGAAGGAAAAGACGTTGCCGAGCATTTGAAAGCAGCGCGGGAAAAAGGAGCGCGGGCCACGGCAGAAGTCCACGGGACAGAAACGCCTGGTCACATTTCTGCAGGAGCAGATAGTGCTAAGGAAACGGCAATCTTTTTGCTCGGCATGTGGATTCTAATGAGCGCTTTTGGAATTGAAGCGTCAAAAGCTTTATGGATCTTAGGGCTTTTTTCTGCGGGATGGTTCTTGTGGAAGGTGGGACGAAGCAGCCTGCTTGGATGGGCACGTTTAGAACGGTTGCACCGCTTGATTGAGCAGGAACAGTGGGAGATTGAGCACCACCGCGCACAGGAAAAAGAAGAACTCACAGCGATGTACCGCCAGAAGGGGCTAACGGGAAAGCTTCTCGATCAGGTGATTGAGGTGTTGATGGCAGATGACAACCGCCTCTTAAGAGTCATGCTTGAAGAGGAACTCGGCCTCACATTGGAATCGTATGAACACCCTCTCAAACAAGCTATTGGGGCAGGGATCGGTGTCATCGCAGCAATTGTTGGAGCCGCCATTGGTTATTTCTTTGGAGGTTTTTTCGGCACAGCGCTCCTCCTTGCTTTAGTCTTTTCAACAGCCACTCTTGTAGCAAGCAAGTTAGAGGGAAATCAATTGATCAAGTCCCTGGTGTGGAATCTTTCTGTGGGAATTCTTGCGATCGGAAGCATCTATTATATTGCGAAGTGGATGAACCATGTCTTCCTCTGAATCCCCTTACATCTTCGATGAGTTTTTCACCTCGGGGAAAGAAGAAAGTATCAGCCCTTTTTTAAAAAAGGGCTCGCGAGGATGGGCGAAAAATCTCTCTTTAAAAAGTTCGCTAGCTGCAGGTTTTTTTCTCCTCAGCGCTTTTATTACGAAGTTCTTTATGATCGACCTGTCCCACCTGTTTCTTTTGTTAGTCTATTTCTTAGCAGGAACTCCAGCTCTTCTCAACACGATTGAAGATGTCAAAAATTTAGAAATTAACATCGATGTCCTCATGACTCTTGCCGCCTTCCTTTCGTTTCTGATTGGAAGCCAGATGGAAGGAGGGCTCCTCTTAGTCTTGTTTGCGTTTTCTGGAGCGATGGAAGATTCTGTGACAAAACGGGCCAAAGGAGCTCTTATCAATTTAAACAATCTTTCTCCAACAACAGGAATGGTCATTTCAGAAGAAGGAACTCTCTTTCAAAAATCGGTACGAGAAATCGATGTGGGCACCCATCTTTTGGTACGGGCTGGTGAAGTGGTCCCTCTAGATGGAAAGGTGGTAGATGGCAACTCTTTTGTCAACCTAGTCCACCTCACGGGAGAAAGCGTGCCCGTTTCAAAGGGAACGGGTGATGAAGTGCAAGCAGGAAGTCGCAACCTCGATGGAACACTCACGATTGAAGTGACAAAAACCAGTGCCGAATCGACTCTTTCAAAAATCATCAAGCTGATTAACGAAGCACAAGGAATGAAACCCAAACTTCAACGGTTTCTTGATAAGTTTGGGAAGCGGTATGCGATGACAATCATTGCCCTCTTTTTCATTTTTGCCGTGTCATTGCCTTGGCTATTTTCCCTCCCCTTTTTAGGAATTGAAGGATCCCTTTATCGCGCGCTCACCTTTTTAATCGCTGCCTCTCCCTGCGCTCTGATCATCGCGACACCAACGGCTTATCTTAGTGCAATTAGTGCGTGTGCCCGCAAGGGGGTTTTACTGAAGGGAGGGGTGACTCTGGATGCGTTTGCGGCTTGTCACACGATTGCCTTCGATAAGACAGGGACCTTAACAACAGGCAAGCTGACTTGCACGGGAATTGAGCCGATGGGCACCCCTCTGTATTCGATTGAGCAAGCAATTGGTGTAGCAGCAGCACTAGAGCGGCATGTCACCCATCCCATGGCTGAAGCGATTTGCACGTTTGCCGATGCGAAACAAATTCCCCCTACAGCCCTCACGCAGTTCCAATCAGTTCCTGGATTTGGACTCCAAGGCATGGCAACAATCGATGGGAAAAACGTCCCCGTTAAGATTGGCAATGAAGCGTTTATCTCCCCTGAAAAACCTCTTGAAAAACAGGGAGACATGATTTCTTTTCTCCAGATCGGAGACTCTCTTTACAACTTCCGTTTCTTCGATGCCCTCCGCCCTGAGGTGAAAGAGGTCTTGAGTCATTTAAAGGAAAAAAATCTTCAGGTGGCAATGCTAACGGGGGATCACGCAGAAAGTGCACATGCTGTTGCTAAGGAGCTAGAGATCGAAGAGGTGTATGCCGACCTCCGCCCTGAACATAAGTTAGAAACCGTCTCCAAACTCTCTGCGGAAAAACATTTAGCGATGGTGGGCGATGGAATCAATGATGCCCCCGCTCTCACCCGTGCAAGTGTCGGAATCTCAATGGGAGAGATTGGAAGTGCCACAGCTATCGATGCCTCTGATATTGTCCTTTTACAGGACGATCTTCGTCTCATCAGTTGGCTCCATGCTAAAGCAAAAAAAACGATGCTGATTGTCCGGGAAAATCTGACGCTGGCTTTAGGAGTGATTTGCCTTGCAACAACCCCCGCCCTCCTGGGAGCCATCCCTCTCTGGCTAGCCGTCATCTTACATGAAGGGGGTACGGTCCTCGTCGGCCTCAATAGCCTTCGTCTTCTCCGCAAATAGCTTATATCAAGTCACTTGTAAAAAATATTACATATTAACCACTCAATGGTTGATTTTAAACCACTCAATGGTTAATATGTAAATATGTACCGAAGATTTTTAGAAGAAAAGCTACGCAACTCTCTTAAATTTAGTCCCGCTACTCTTGTTCTTGGAGGACGTCAAAGTGGAAAAACAACACTTGTTCGCTCTCTTAAAAACCAACAAGAGAGAAGCTATTATTCCCTTGATAACCTCTTGACTCTACGCTCTGCTAAAGAATCTCCCGATCAATTTTTTAAACAACACACCCCACCCCTCACCCTTGATGAAGTCCAAAGAGCCCCTGATCTTTTTATTCCAATGAAACTTGAAATTGATGAAAATCGACATAATGGAATGTTTCTTCTGACAGGCTCTGCAAATCCTCTAACTCTTCCTAATCTAGGCGATTCCCTAGCTGGGAGAATGGTCATCTACCATCTTTGGCCTCTTTCTCAAGGAGAGCTATTAGGCAAACCTGAAAAGTTTCTTGAAACATGTTTTATGGATGAGTTTCCCCCACTTGAAAGTTCACTCCTTTCATTTAATAAACTTTTCCACAAAATCCTCGTAGGAGGCTTTCCTACAATGCAAACCTTAGAAAATGATTCCGAACGCTCCACTTGGTGTAATAGTTACTTGCAGGCTATTTTGGACAAAGATGTCCGAGATCTGGCTCAAATCGAAAAGCTCTCAGAACTCCCAAACCTTCTTGAACTTATTGCAACACGTCCAGGCTCTCTTCTCAATTACACAAACCTATCTTCTGCTTGCAACATTCCCCGCTCTACTCTTATTCGATATCTCCAATACATGCAAACCCTCTTTACGATCCACCTTCTTCCGCCTTGGTTTACAAATCAAGGAAAGCGCCTCACAAAATCACCAAAAGTCTATTTCAATGACACTGGGATTTTATGCCATCTTCTGGGACTTTCCTCAACAGATCTCAACTTATCCCAAACGCTTCTTGGAAGTCTGATTGAAAATTTCATCGTAGTTGAGATTCAAAAGCAACTTTCCTGGAATACCCCTCACTATAAGCTTTATTTTTATCGAGATCATGTAGGAAACGAGATCGACCTGACTATTGAAGGCCCTCGCAAAGAAATCGTTGCTATTGAAATCAAATCGAGCGAAACCGTTAAACCAGAGAATTTCAAAGTGATCAAAAAGTTTGCAAAGGACTACCCTAATCAATTTAAGCGCGGCATCGTCTTATATAGAGGAGAATCTTCTCTTTCTTTTGGCCCAGATCTCTTTGCTCTTCCTATCCAATCGGTCTGGAGATAATCTCAGTTATTTTTTGGTCTGGCCGTAGGTCTCAGAAGATGCTGCCAAATAGGCTGCTTCCTCTTGAGTATTGACGCGTTCTAAGATGGCATTGCGGTGGGGAAACCGTCCATAGGTCCTCACCGTCTCAAAGTGGTGCTTCGCATACCCTTCGGTAAGAGAAAAATGCTCCCGAATGGAAGGGTCGACTTCCTGCGTCAGCTTTTGAAAAACAAAGAGGGAGAGGAGCTGATGCTCTAAGCTTTCTGCATGCATCAAAGGAAGATAAAAGAATTGCCTTTCAATGGGATAAAGCTCTTGGTCTTGGCCGTGAGCAATTCCCTCAAGGGAAAGTTTTTGGGCACGGGCATCAAACTGATACGCTTGGGGAGTCCCTCGAAAAACATTTCGAGGAAACTGGTCGAGCAAAAGAATAAGAGCAAGCCTTCCTCGCGGGGTATTTTCCCAACCTTGGTAATCTCCCGAAGCTGCGCGCTCAATATCTTCTCCAAAAGTCTCTTGAATTTCTCTATCTAACTCTTCACTTGAGGAAAACCACAGCTTAGACTTGTCCGCATCCCACTGAGTTTCTTCACTGAGCTTGCCGAACCAAAAGAATAAAATTTGATTTTGTCTATCTAGGACTTGAATATTCATACCTACATTAAAGGATACCCAATCAGTCACCTAAAAGTCTACCCTCATTAGACCATTTTGAAAAAAGAGCAGACATTGTATGGTGAGGCTGTGGGGGCGATAGATCTTGACACACTGCCACACAATACATTGATTCTAAATGGAGTGGGATGAAAAGACCCAAGAAAGAAGATAAACTGTCGAAAGAAAAGGCAGTCCAATTCGAAAAGGAGCAATTCGAAGAGTACTACGTTTGGCTTCAAGAACATATGCCGGATGGTTTTTTTGAAGAGATTGAACCTGAACAGTATATGTTGATTGCTCATTACCTTATGGGATTCCCCCTTCTCGACTATTACTGCCAGATCACGCTCAAGAATGAAGCTTTTGTCTTGATTCTTGACTCCCCTGACGTCGATATGAAAATTTTGAAACATTTTAACCTCTATGGAATCAAGAACTACCATACGTTTATTTCAGACAAACCTCCCCCTTTCCCGGGAATTAAAAAACGGCTGATTATTGCGCGGGTCTATTTTACTTCTTACGAAGAGCAAAAACCGAAAACAGCTGCCGATATCCTCACTAAAGAACGCAGCCGTGAAATCTATGAAGCTCTCCAAGAGATTGATGGAGAGATTACAGAAAAAGACTATGAGCATCTTGTCTGCGCGATTGACCCTCTTTTTCTCCGCTCCCTTTCGAATGAACGCCTCGTCTTAGCCCTCCACATGTTTCATCGTGCTCGCTCACGTGACTACTGTCAATATGAGATCCGTTATAATGAGGACTGGAAAAAGACAAAGGGAGAAACTCCCTCTGTTCAGATTGTTTTAGCATGGAGGAATACACCGAAACACCGTTTTCTATTCCGCCTGGCAAAAATGATTTTTCGTCACAAGTTAAAAATCATGCGGGTTACGGCATCCTACGCCGACCCGTATAGCAATAACAGCATCTTAATCATGTCATTAGGACTACATGGAATCAAGGGAAAAGCAGCATGGGAAGAAGCAGATATCCACGATTTTCTCCAAGAACTAGTCACACTAAAGTACTTTCCGGACGGGGACGAAATCGAAAAAGTCTTCGTCGAACCCGGGCTACTGAGGGGAAACATCGGGAATCTTTTAAGAGCTATGGCCAGCTTTGTGCATCAAACACTCGTGCACGCCGACCTCAACCTGTACACGCTGAGCAATGTCCTCGAAGCGCTCAGCCGCCATCCGGAATTGACCCTTCAGATTTGTAAGGCGTTCGAGCAAAAATTTCATCCCGAGCATCAGAATCCCGATGAATACCGTCGGACAAGGGAAAAATTTATGATGCTCGTCAACCACCTCGATACTGGAAATGAACTCTATGATACCCGACGTAAAAATATCCTGAAACAAGCGATGCACTTCGTCGACTACTGCCTCAAGAACAATTTCTACCGCAATAACAAAAGCGCTTTTTGTTTTCGTCTAGATCCCAAATATCTCAATTATGTCCCCTACAACAGGCGAGAAAAGTTTCCTGAACTCCCCTATGGCATTTTCTTTATGCAAGGGATGCACTTTATAGGATTCCACATCCGTTTCAAAGACCTTTCAAGAGGAGGACTCCGCACGGTTTTCCCTCAAAGGTACGAGCAGATGGTGATCGAGCGAAATAATGTGTTTTCAGAGTGTTACAACTTGGCGTACACCCAACAGAAGAAAAACAAAGATATCCCAGAAGGAGGATCTAAGGGAGTTATTTTCTTAGAACCCTACGATCAATTATTAACAGAAGTGCAAATCTACCGAAAAGAACTCATCTCAGCAGGCCTTGAAGAGCATGCCATCGAAGAAACCCTCAATGCCTATAAAAAAGAGCAAAAAATTGAATATCTCTATCAAACACAAAGAGCCTATATTCATAGTTTCCTCACACTCATCAATTGCCTAGATGACGGTACCTTAAAGGCAAAGCATATCATTGACTACTGGAAAAAACCCGAATACATCTACCTAGGCCCCGATGAGAATATGCATAACGTCATGATTGAATGGATTGCAAACTGTTGTAAATTGTGTGGATATAAACCTGGCGTGGCCTTTATCTCGAGTAAGCCCAAGGTGGGGATCAACCATAAAGAGTATGGAGTCACCTCTCTAGGTGTCAATGTGTGCATGGAAGAAGTCCTCCGCTATCTTGGGATTGACCCTAAAAAAGATCCTTTCACGGTCAAAATCTCAGGAGGTCCTGATGGAGATGTTGCCGGCAACCAAATCTTGAACCTCTACAAGTATTTTCCAAATACCGCACGCCTCTTAGCAATTACTGACGTTTCGGGAACGATTTTTGATCCTAAGGGACTGGACCTCTCGATCTTGGCTGACCTCTTTAAAGACGTGAAGCCCTTAGCCTCTTACCCTCCCAAAAAGCTCAATGATGGAGGCTTTCTTCTTGATCTTCAAACCAAAAAGGAACAGACAGCTTTTGCTCAAAAAACCCTTTGTTGGAAAAAAGAAAAGGGAAAGCTAGTCGAGAAGTGGTTGTCTGGAAGCGACATGAACCACCTCTTCCGTCACAATCTCCACCAAGTGCAATGTGACATTTTTATTCCTGCTGGCGGACGTCCACGCACCCTTAATGGCTTAAATTACCAAGATTTCCTTGTGAAAGGAAAACCCTCTTCAAGAGCCATTGTCGAAGGAGCCAACCTGTATTTAACTCCCGATGCACGGCAAGAGCTCGAAAAGCTTGGCGTCATCATCATTAAAGATAGCTCCGCGAATAAGGGGGGCGTGATCTGCTCTTCTATGGAAATCCTTGCAGGACTTACCATGACAGAAGAGGAGTTTTTGCAAGAAAAAACTCAGCTTATGCCACAGATTCTTGGGATTATCGAGGAGAAAGCACGAGACGAAGCGGAACTTCTTCTCCGCTCACGAGATGAAACTGGAGAGCACCTCGCAGATCTTTCTGATAAGATTTCCGAAAGGATTAATACCTATACTTACGAGCTTTTGGATTACCTTGAGGCTTTACCTTTAGCCTCCCACCCCGACGATCCTCTTGTGAAAGCGCTTCTTAATTTTTGTCCCCCGCTTCTTGCGGATAAGTACCGGGACCGAGTGATTCAAGACCTTCCAACCATCCATAAAAAAGCGATCATTGCCTGCTTTTTGGCGTCTCGCCTTGTCTATAAGAAGGGGCTCCGCTGGTCGCCTTCGATTGTGGATGTCCTTCCCATTATTGCTTCTGATCCCAATATCACCTCCGCTTCTTTGAAAAAACACACCTTTGAAGTACTTGAATAAGTTATTTATAATTAACATCTTAAAATCCATTTCAAGCACTTAATATACGTGAGTGCTAGATTTTAGTTGCCAGAGGGCCTCCTTTATGATATCTTAGCACTAAGATAAGGAGTTTGCTAGAAGATGGCAGGTAAAAGAAAGCAACGCGCTGAAAGAGAACGAGAAGTCCTCTTGGGACTTGTCGAACACTATCTTCTTACCGGCAAGCCGGTCGGCTCAAACACCCTAAAGGAACAGGGATTTGATCATATCAGCTCTGCGACTATCCGCAACTACTTTGCTAACCTTGAAAAAGAAGGCTTTTTAAAACAGCAACATGCTTCTGGAGGACGCATTCCGACCTCAAAAGCTTATCGCGTCTACGCAGAACACAATGTTCAAAGCCAGATGATCGATCCTAAAGATTTGGCACTCCTTCAAAAAGAACTTAACCAAGACACCCGAGAAATTGCCTTCTATTTGCAAAAAGCCTCAGAACTTTTAAGCTCTTTAACACAAGGGGCTGTATTTCTATCTGCTCCCCGCTTTGATCAAGACATCATTACAGACATCAAGGTGATGGGAATTGATGCCACGCGATGCCTCGTTGCCATCATTACAGATTTTGGACAGATTCATACTGAAACTCTTTACACGTCCAAAAAGCTTAGCAGTTTTTCTTTAAAGCGGATTGAAAGTTATTTCCATTTCCGCCTGACAGGGCTGGACCGCCCGAAATTAAACACGCAAGAAGAAGAACTTGCTTCCGCCTTTTATAATGAAGTCATGATGCGCCATATTGTGGGGTATTCAAATTTTAGCGCCGAAGATATTTACAAGACAGGGTTTTCAAAACTCCTCCGCTTCCCTGAATTCCGCGACGCCACAGTTTTAGCCACAGGCCTCTCAATTTTTGAAAACACCTCTTTTATGCGGAAGCTTTTAGGACGGTGTGCACGGGAAGCCGGATTAAAGTGTTGGATTGGAGATGATCTCAATCATCCTTCAGCTTCCACGGACCAAAGCAGTATCGTGGCGATTCCTTACTTTATTCATGGAAAACCTGTGGGAGCGATTGGAATTTTAGGACCGATTCGGATGCCCTACCCTAAAATCTTTGGAATTTTGCGTGTGTTTTCACAAATCTTAAGTGAAGTGCTGACACGTAATCTTTATAAGTATAAAATTACCTACCGACAACCAAAATCTGAGCAAGTTGAAATGCAAACCGCTCCTCCAAAAATGATCGAGCAAGAAGACCCATTACAACTTGAAGATAAAACCTAGGAGCCAAAAGTTGGAAGACGAGCCGCACAAGGAAGCGCCAGAAGAAAAGGACGAGGTCATTGAAGAAATCGATGAGACTGAAACTTTGAAACAACAAGTTAAAGAAGAGCAAGAAAAATACCTTCGCACACTTGCAGACATGGAAAATACGCGGAAGCGGATGCAAAAAGAAAAACACGACTCCACCCGCTTTGCTGTTGAAAATGTGATTGGAGAGTTCTTAGCTCCTCTTGATAATTTTGAAAATGCTCTAAGTTTTGTCCACCAAGCCTCTGAAGAAACGCAAACTTGGGCTAAAGGGTTTGAGATGATTCTCACCCA
>JAGROF010000192.1 GCA_020440405.1 Chlamydiia bacterium | reverse complement strand
CCTTAGCTGCAGGAGTTTCTCCTCTAGTGGTGGGGCTTACCTTAGTGGCACTTGCCACCTCTTTTCCTGAAGCGATGACAAGTGCAATCGCACAAATTAAAGGAGTTTCGGGGGATGTCGCCCTCGGAAATGTCATTGGATCCAATATCGCAAACATTGGACTTGTCCTAGGAGTTGCCCTTCTCATCTGCCCAGTGCGCATTCCTCGAAAGATCAAGACGATCGAGATGCCTCTCCTGCTCATTTTCTCGCTTTTTTTAGGCTTTATCATGCTTTTTGGAGAAATCCCAAGGTGGATGGGCGTATGCTTTCTCCTTCTTGCTTGTGGGTATCTCCTCTTTGAATGGCTTTATGGCAAAAACGGAGAAGAGGTGGCGAAAAGCCAGGTTTCGCTTTCTAAAGCAGTGATCTTCTTCTGCCTAAGTCTTATTGCTCTCATTTTAGGAGCTCGAGGGTTAGTAGATGGGGGAGTTCGGCTAGCTTTCTTGCTGCATGTGCCAGAGCGGATCATTGCTGTTTCAGTTGTTGCAATCGGGACCTCTCTCCCTGAACTCGTGACAGTGATTGTTGCTGCCACGCGAAAAAAAGAAGCTTTGATTCTTGGAAATGTGGTGGGAAGTAACATTTTAAACATACTTTTCATCGTGGGAATCTCGGCTGTCATCCGTCCTCTCTTCTTTACGGCGCCTCTGCTAGCCTTTGATATTCCAATCATGGTGGGATTTGCAGGGCTTTTATGGATTTCCATGTGGAAAAGAACTGTTTTACCCCGCTTTGTTGGGATCTTTTATATAGTCCTATACATTGGATATCTGGTGATGGTTTAATTTCGCCCTATTCTTCCAGAAGGGATAAGCACTTGATCCTCCGGGTCGGGATAGAGTGTCCGTAGATGGTGACGGAGCCCTTTTAAGGCTTCGGGATAATGCTCTCTTTCACTTGTGATGATTTCTGCAATTTTCAAATGTTCCCATGCCTTTTGACACTTGAGTCGTTCCAATAAAACGATAGATAAGTAGTACTCAACTGTTGGATTCGTCGGGTCTAGTTTGTGATACCGATACAAAGTCTGAAGTGCATCGCCTGCTTGCGCTAGCTGCAACTGAGTGATGGCTAGATGCAAGATTCCATCGCGGAAATTCGGGTACTTGCTTAAGACTTTTTTGAGCTTTTCTTGCTTTTCTAAAATGGATACGCGCGTTTCATCGACATGGAGGAAAATCGTTTGAATTCCTTCAGCATCTGTCCGTCCCTCGAGAAAATCTTCAGGAGTGGTTTCTTTTGACACAGCATGATCAAAAGTCAAGTTGCGGATTTCTTCAAGAAGTGCTTTTCCTTGCTTCGTTTTACCCACAAACAGGTAGTTGTAGCCTAAAAACATTTTAAGTAAGGGATCCTTTGGAAGATAGGGGAGAGCCTGTTCATAGAGCTTAACAGTTGTTTCATGATCTTCATTTTGCCATGCAACTGCCGCTTGGTTGATAAAAGCAAGTCCGATGACTTCTTTGATGTTGCGTTGTTGGAGGGCGCGGGTGTTGATTCCAAGATAGATCTTTGAAGGAGGAGAAATTCCACGCGCCGTTGTCTCAATGTTGATGGTTTTCTCAGATGTTTGGTAGCGGACATAGATGTGTCCAGGAGGGGTGATGATCTCAAGAGGAAGATCCATACGTTGGGCAATCGAGAGATAAAGAATAGAAACACCCAAACAGACTCCTAAGCGGCTGTCGAGAACTGAAGGAATGAAAGTGTATACGTCGACATCTTTTGCCCAAAT
>JAGROF010000191.1 GCA_020440405.1 Chlamydiia bacterium | reverse complement strand
TTGACCTCACAGAGCTTATTATGACCTTTGAAGAGAAATTTGGTTTCGAAATTTCTGAAGGGGAAGCAGAAAAGTTGCGCACCGTTGGAGATGTCATCAAATTCGTAAATGAAAAGAAAGTTGCTGCTAATTAATTAGCTAGCAAACCTATTTTCAACCGCGTCATTGTTTCAATGATGCGGTTTTTTTTATGTGAAAGCAAAGGATCATGATAAAGCTAATGAGAAGAAAAAAAACGGTGAAGTAGTACATCAGGTCTAGCTTTGTGGCTGCGACAATTCCTCCGAAAATGGTGGCAAGAATGAAGCCAATTGCTTGTGCTGACTGACTGATTCCCATGACTTTCCCTTGCACGGACGGAGGAGCATTGATCGAAATTAGGTTTAGTGTATTCGGCCAAGCAAAAGCGGAAGGAATACAACCCAGCATGAAGAAGAAAGCAAAGGGAAGAAAAGAGGGAGAAAGAGCCATTCCCAATAAGCAAAGCGTCGTCATGGCATTGGCTGCTACGACCCAAGGGCGGGGGTGCCACCGCTTAATGATGAAATTGTTCACAAAATAGCCCCCTAACATCCATGTGATTCCCACAATGAACTGCCCCCAGTTAGCTTCAATAGGAGAAACATGAAAGGTTTGAAGGGAAAACGGGCTATACCATTGAAACGCAAGGCCCCACCCTAGAATCCAAAACATGTAGATTGTATAGAGGGTGCGGAGCTCCCGGATCATGAATGAGTCTCGGATATCTCGAAAACCTTTCAGGAAGTCGATATGAAGCTTTCCCTTCATGGGATGAGTTTCTTTATAAAAATAGATCACCCCAAGAAGGCTAATTAAGGAGAGGATAGCTGTAAAAAAGAAAGGGAGAGAGGGGTTGAAGTGGGAGGAGATTGAAGGGTCGGATAAGTATCCCCCTGAAAGCATGGCAAACATCCAACTGAGTCCCGTGATAATGACAATAATTGAAAAGTTCTTCGCACGAGACTTTTCATCTGGAGACAGGTCTGCAATGGAAGCGAGACAAATACTTAGGTTCCCTGCAAAAAACCCTGTTATAAGGCGCGTAATGAGGAGAAGGACATAGCTGTGGACCAAGATACTAAATCCCGATAAAAGAAAGCCAATGATCCCTCCTGTAATCGTGAGATAAAAGGCTTTTTTTCTCCCGAAGTGGTCGGCGATATCGCCTAAGAAAGGAGCGCCAAAAAATTGTCCCAGAGGGAAAAAGGAAAAGGCAACCCCTAACATCAGGTTTTTTGTCGTTTCTCCCATGCTTGCTGTGACCATTCCATAGGAGGGATCGATAAAAAGAGGTCCAAATGTGGAAAAGATGACTGCAAACGCAAAGTTGTCGATGAAGAGAACAAAATACACAGGAAATAGAGAGACTTTAAACCTTTGGCTCATACGCTTCCTCAATAGGTTGGGGGGTCAACTTCAAAATAAGGAATGAAATAAATATAAGCAAGGCAGCCATAGGATAGACATAAGTAATATTAATCCCTGCTAAGAGGCCTGCAATCAAGGGAGCAAACATAAAAGCCACAGAAGCAAAGGATTGAGAGATTCCCATGACTTTCCCTTGAATTTCTTCAGGAGCAGTTAGAGAAATGGTGCTGAGCGCATTGGTCCAAGCTAAAGCACCAAAAATTGAAGCAAGAAGAGCAAAAATAGCAAAGGGGATAAACGTTGTCATGAGAGAGCAGAGTGTAAAGACGATAATGAGGCCGATTGTTCCAATAAGCGCTATATGTCTCGTGTGATACCGTTTGATAAGCAGCTCATTGACAACCGAGCTTCCTAGAGACCAGACAATCCCTGTGGAGGCAAGGAGTCCAAAAAGAAGTTCATGGGAAACAGAGTAGCGTGACAAGGTATAGGGGTTAAGCCAGAGAAGGTTGATTCCCCATCCCATCATCATGACAAGGTAATACATGTAAAGACTTCCTAGGCCTTTAATCTTAAAGCAAGAGACAATGTGGCGGATCCCTTTAAAGGGGTCAAAATAGAAAACATCACTTTTGGTCCGTGTTTCATGGAAAAAGAAAAGGATCATGAGCAAGCTAACGAGGGCTAACCCTGTGGTAATCCAAAAGGGGATTTCTGGAGAAAGAGCTTTTGAAAAAATACCTCCAACTAAGATCGAAACAATCCAACTGAGTCCCCCGAGAGTCGCAATGATTCCGTAAGCCTTGGAACGTCCCTTTTCATCTTGATATAAGTCTGAAAGAGAAGCCATACAAATCGTACGGTTACTAGAAAACATTCCTGTTAAAATGCGGCTCACTAAAAGAAGCAAAAAGTGGTGGAAGTAGATAGCAATGCCTGAGAAAAAATACCCGAGAATGACACCACTACCTAAAATATAAAAAGTCTTTTTCCTTCCGAAATGATCGGCAATATCTCCAAAAACAGGAGCAAATAGTAGCTGCATCAAAGGATATACAGCAAAGAGAATCGCTAAGGAAAGATGGCGGACTTGAAGAGGAGTGTCATCCGAAAACATATGAAAATCGGTGTTTAGAACGAGAGGTCCAAACAACCCAAAAACAATTGCATATCCAAAATAGTCAAGGAAATACGCAAAATAAATAGCAAAAAGGGTTTTCCTTCGATTTTCCACAAGTCAAAATCTCCACCTTTTTTCCATTTATTGGGGATTTTGCCTTAAAAGACAACGAATTTTTATAAAATCCGAGAGCGAATTTTTGGAGAGAAGAAGAGGAGGACAAGAAAACTGCTTAAGAGAAATAAAATTGCTGAAAGGGCATTGACGACGGGAGAAACCCCAGAGCGGAGCGTTGAAAGAAGATAGAGAGAAAGGGTTTGAATCGACGTGCCAGCACAGAAGTAGGAAAGAATAAAATCATCAAAGGAGA
>JAGROF010000190.1 GCA_020440405.1 Chlamydiia bacterium | reverse complement strand
ATCGTGTTTCAAAAGTTGGGAATTTTGAAGCTAAGTCGACGCAGCCAAAAACCAACTTCTGAATCATGACGTGTATATAGGCAAAACAGTTTACTTTGATTACGCAGAAAAAGCCAACGAATTTAAATTTTTTGAACCACCGAGAACACAGAGGGCACAGAGATGTTCTATGAATTTTTTAATTTGCTGTTCAATTCCTTTTTCGGAGAACGCCTCTTAATCCCTCTCTTCTCTGTGATCTCCGTGTTCTCTGTGGTTTTTTTATTTTCAAAACATTAAGCAAAGAGACCTTCTTACAAATTATTTTAAATCATTTTATCTATAATCCAATGGAGAATAACGCTTTCCACTTTTTATCCTCTTCATCAACCGCTTCAATCTTTTACGATATGTTTGATGATTTGAAAGGCTTAGGTGATTCTTTGTCGCATAAAGGTGCTGTTTGTGCCTGTTCTTGTCATACATAAAACCTAGCATCAGGTGAGGTTTTATGTTAACCCGACTTACAGAAGACATTCTAACTAATTAGATATGAGTTTTTTGTACTTCTTTGAGAGTTGGTATTTTCGTGCTTTTCGCGAAGGGTCTACGATCTCAATAAACCCCTCTTTTACCCACTGACGACAGAGTTGAGAACTAGTGCTGGGCTTAAAGCCATAAAAGTGCCCGATTTGCTTGCTTGTAATGACTGCGTAATCTTCGAATAGCTCTAAAATTTTTCGTTTTTTAGGGTCAAGCTCTCGTAAGAGCTTTGAGTCGTCTTTCTCATGTTTTGACCCTTCCATTTGTTCAATCACTTTTTCAAAGGACAAGGCCATTCCTTCGATAAAATACTCGACCCATGGAGTGATCTCTGCTTCAGCGCGCCCTAGATAGTAGTTATGAGAGGGACCAATACTGATGGCATGATAGTAGTTGAGTAGATTCCGCGCGTAATACTCTTCGAGAGAATAGAGTCCCTTGAGGTCGTAGCCTCCTAAATGAAGAACAAGGGTTGTCAAAAGTCGTGCTGTGCGCCCATTGCCATCGTAGTAAGGGTGAATGGTTGCAAATTGATAATGCGTAATTGCTGCAACAATGGGACAGGGAAGTTCTGAAGAGGTATGAATCCAATCGATAAGTCCTTTCATTAAGCCTGCTACATCCTTTGCTTCTGGAGGCATGTACACAATTGCGCCTGTTTGAGATTCTCGAATGACATTTTGCCCCTCTCGATAAGGTGTCTCCCCATTAATATTCATTACAAGCGCATGAAACTTCTTAACGGCTTTTTCGGAGACTTTTTCTCCTCTTGCAACAAGAGTCTCCAAAAAGGCCAACGCTGCGTAGTACCCTTTAACTTCTTGCTCATCCCGCTCTCTGCCCGGAAAATGTCCTTTATGCTTCAAAACCTCTTCTACTTCTTTTGTGCTCAAACGGTTTCCTTCGATCATTGTGGAGTAATGGGTTGTGACAAGCTTTGCACTCTCACGCAAACTCGCCATAATTTGAGGAGTGAGAGGAAGGTATGCAGACTTTTCTTGGGCTGCTTCAATACGCATGAGCCCTTTGGCGATTTTTGGGGTAATGGTGAAGTTTGGGGTGAATTTTATCAGCATAATAAACGCAATTTATCGCTATTTCTTATAACTATATTATAGCGATAAAATGCTAATAAATCAAGATTAAACACAACCTCTTGTATAGCAGCCGGTTGGGAGGGGACGTGTGGCGGAGGGGATGAGCATTTCGCCGGATTCAATGGTGAGGGTGGGGAAGTGGTCTTGGAGGAGGTGTTGAAGGACTTGGGGGGTAAGGCCGGGGGTATGGCAGGTGAGGAGGATAAAGGCGGGCGTTGGTTTGAGGACTTGTTTGCAGAGGGAAAGGAGCTCGGGAAGGTCTCGTTCAATTTTAAAGACTTGCCCTTGGCTGCCTCTGCCGAAGCTGGGAGGATCGAGGAGAAGAGCATCATATTGCCGTTTCCGTTTGATTTCTCGTCTAAGGAATTTTAGGGCATCGTCGACAATCCAGCGGATGGGGGCTTTTTCGAGTTGATTGAGCTTTGCATTGTCACGGGCCCAATCGATCATCCCTTTGGCGGCGTCGAGGTGGCAGACTGTGTGTCCTTGTTTGGCAAGGTAAAGGGTGGCGGCTCCGGAGTAGGCAAAGAGGTTCAGGACGTCTGCGGGTTGAGATAGCTTCGAGTCCATCCAGCTCCACTGCTCGGCATGTTCGGGAAAGAGTCCCAGGTGACCAAAATCGGTGGGGATGATTTTAAAGGTGAGGGTTTTGAAGGGAATGTTCCATGACTTTGGGAGCCCTTTCCAAGGCTTTCCCCTTTCAAAGGTTGCGTTGGCAGCGTTCCAAAGCTTGGGGAGCTGGGGCTTCCAGAGCGCTTGAGGACAGGGACGGACAAGTGTGTACTCCCCAAATTGTTCGAGCTTTTGTTCGTTGCCACTGTCGAGAAGAGAATAGGTCATGAGAAGGGCTCGATATGGTGTTTCAGAAACCGATAAAGGGTCGCTAAAAGATAAGTTGCGGAATAGTGAATGATGATTTCTCGGGTTTTGACTGAAGGTTTTAGAGGCACGCGCCCTGCAAAGGTTTTTTCGGGAGTTTGGATGGCAGCCCAAACGGTTCCAATGGGCTTGTCGGGGGTCCCTCCTGTGGGCCCCGCAATACCTGAAACGGTTAAGATGTAATCCGCACCAGTAAGCTTTTTGACGCCAGCGGCCATTTCAATCACTGTTTCCTGGCTGACAGCGCCATGCGCTTGCAGTGTTTTGACGCCTAATGCTGTTTCTTTCAGATGATTTGAATAGGAAACAATGCTCCCTAAAAAGTAATCGGAAGCGCCGGCGTGCTGGGTCAAAAGAGCCGCAAGATGCCCCCCTGTGCAGGACTCTCCAAGGGCGAATGTTTTTTTCTCCGCAACCATCCACTCATGGAGGGCCACTTCGATCCGTTTATCGGTTGTCGAGTACACGTTTGAGGCAAACTTTTTGGCAAGAGTTTCACGAAGCGCAAGAAGTTCTGCAGGATTTTCTCCTTGAAGATAGATGGAAAGAATTCCATAGCCTGGGCAAATGCCAAACTCCACATGGGGATGCTCTTTTTCGAGTTCCCGCAATGTCGGATCGACTTGCTGCTCTGAAAGGAGTGAGAGATAAAGGGTTTCAATGGCTTGCTTTTTCAGAGAGTGTTGATCGAGGTATGCCACAACGGCATCGAGCATCACTTCCATTTGGACAGGAACACCAGGAAGGACCATCAATGCTGCTTTGCCTTCAAGGATAAACCCTGGAGCGGTTCCGATAGGGTTGCGAATCACGGTACTTCCTTTAGGGAGACGCGCTTGATCTTCAAGCGTGGGAAGATGAGAACCAAAACGCTCGATGAGATCTTTTTTGATGGCTTCATCGGTCTCCAGAGACGTTCCATAAATCTCAGCGACAATATCGCGAGTCAGATCATCTCCTGTGGGCCCCAGCCCGCCGGAGGTGATAATAAAAGAAGCGCGCGCCATAGCTTCTTCTATCCCCTTCTTCAAAAGGTGCGGCTCATCAGGAAGAACTGTGACACGCTTGATCGCAAAGCCATGGGACAATAGTTTTTGCGCAATGGTTGCTGCGTTGGTATTAATGGTTTGTCCCGTCAAAAGCTCATTGCCAATGGAGAGGATTTCAATACTCATAATGTCAGCCGAAAGTGTTCAAGTTGGGGGTGCAGTTTTGCCCACACATGAGACCGCTTTCCTAAACGAAAGGTGGCATTGAGGGGTTTGCCTTCCACAAGAAAGGGGGTGGGTGTTGTATGGGCACGCATCCACTTGGCAAGGGTTTGGAAGAGCTTGGTATTGGGATTTTCTCGATCTTTATAGACTTCCACTAAATCATTTGTGAGAGAGTTTGAGTAGAGCTGAGGATATGAAAACTGCAATCCCCATGTCACCGCATTTTTCGAGTGCACCATGGAGTGAAAGGCTTCTTGATCGTGAGAAAAGGTAAAGTGATGGAGACTGAGCTGAACAACAGGCTCAATGGGTTTCACAATGTATTTCCCTTCTTTAACTTTCATGGCATACAGAGATTGTGGACGCGCAGAAAACGCCGCAGAAAAATAGGGCTTTAAAAAGGTCTCATCTGGAACGAGTCCTGCTTTAATTGTTGTAATATAGTCCACATAACGCACTAAAAAGTCTTCAATGGAAATCCGGAAATTTTGCAGATCCACTAGCTCGGAAACGTTATAGATTGAAAACGGAGGAAGAGAGGTCAAAAGAGACTGCATTTCTCCTGAATCAAGTAGGGCGCGGTGGGACAGCCATTTTGAGGCTTGGAGAACCCCTTCAACTTTTGGATGGCTGAGACGCATAGCTAGGCTTCCTATATATTAAGGATTGAATAAGCAAGGTGGCGACTCCAAAGAAAATGAGCATGTCTGCCACATTAAACACAGGGAACGAATACCCCCATAACACAAAGTGGAACAAATCAATCACGGCTCCATAGGCGAAGTAATCGATAATGTTGGCTGTTGCTCCAATAAGAACCAAAAGAAATGGAAGGGTGCGCCTCGCTTCTTTATTTCCAAAAAAGGTGTAACCTGCAAGGAGCGCGATGATTCCCATGCGAACGCAAACAAGGGCCAGCGGAAAGGAAGAAAACATCCCCCAGGCCCCTCCTGTATTTTTTGCCAAATTCAGAGAAAAATCAATCCCTAAGACATTTTGAAAAATTCCAATTCCCCCATAGGGATAAAAGGGGGCGGCATAAGATAGATTCATGAGGTGGGTTTGTGCCCAATACTTTGCGAATGCATCGAGCGCAAAAAGGGAAAGAGAAAGTACAATAAAAAACCAAACTCTCCCCTTTCTCATTGCCCTATAATAATCCTTTTTCAAGCTTTTCTTGCGCTGCAACCGTCATGGTTGCATACGGAATCGCCTCTAGGCGCTTAATAGGAATGTCATCTCCTGACAAATCGCACACGCCGTAAGTCCCTTCTTCAATTTTTTCAAGGGCTCGATCGATTTGGCGGATCATTCCTTGCTCTTTTGTTGAGACTTCAATACTGATCCGTTGCCCGAAATCATCAGTTCCTTCATCTGCTTGATGTTGTGAATACCCTTTCGACTCTTCTGAAGTCTTCACATCATCAGAAACCGCTTTCAAAGAGCTTCCAAGCTGCGCTTTCATTTCTAGGAGCCGTTTTT
>JAGROF010000189.1 GCA_020440405.1 Chlamydiia bacterium | reverse complement strand
TTATCCTTTGCCATTCCTAAAAGGACATGAATCTTTTTTCTAGGATATTCCTTTTGAACCCTATGGAAAAGACGCCTAAATGCCGCAGGATTATGAGCGACGTCGAGGATTAAATCTCCCCTCTTTTCAAATCGACACGGAGGATAGGCTTTGAGCCCCTCTGTCTCTTCTAGCTGAAATGGGAGGCTCTTCAGGGCTTTGCGAGCAATATTGCGATTCCCTCCTCTAGCAAGGATGACTGGAGCTTCTTGCCTTTGAGCCTGATCAAGGATGACATCAAAAAGAGCTCCTTCTCCTAAGATAACGGGGGTTTTGGGTTTAATGATTCCCCCTTTTTCTCGTGCAATGTCTTCTAATGTTTCCCCCAAAATGGCCTGATGATCTTTATCCACCGACGTAATGATGGAAAGGAGGGGATGAAGAATGTTTGTCGCATCGAGCCTTCCTCCCAAACCTGCTTCAATGACGGCAATATCGACTTCTTCTTCCGCAAAGTAGTCAAACGCAAGGAGCGTGGTAATCTCAAAAAATTTGGCCTCCTCAACTAAGGGAAAAATCTTTTCGAGTCCCTTAACCACATCTTCTTCTGAGATCATGTTTCCATTGATCTGAATCCGCTCACGGTAGGTCTCAATGTGAGGGGATGTAAAAAGCCCCACGCGGTATCCATTCTCTTGGAGGACCTGAGCCAGTTTATACGCCACGGTTCCCTTTCCATTGGTTCCTGCAATGTGAATCGAAGGAAATTTCCGCTCGGGATGCCCCAGTTTTTGCGCTAAGCAAAGAGGGGCGGAAAGATCGGTTTTCAGATCTTTTGAGCGGTTAAGCGAAAAAAGGTAATCAGTGAGTTCGTGGTAAAGGGAGGTCATGCGTCTCCAAAAATCTTACGCACTTCTTCTTCCGGTGCCCATGAACACCCAAGAGTAATATGTGGCTTGACTGCGCCATGAAAGTCTGAGCCCCCACTGACGAGCCACCCTTTTTCTTGGGCTAATTGAAGCCATTTCTTCTCATGATGATGATACCTTCCATAATAGCATTCGATTCCATCAAAAGGCATTTCTATAAGGTCTTTTAAAATGGCCCCTTTTTGAATGAGATGGGGATGTGCAATAAATGCTTTCCCACGCGCTCGATGGATGATGTGGATGGTTTCCTCGGGAGTAAAACTCACGCCGGGCTCAAAACAGGGTTTCTTTTCCCCTAAAAACCGGTCAAAGGCTTCCTGAATTGAGGAAACAATTCCTCGATCGAAAAGAATTTTTGCAATGTGTGGACGTCCCACTGTCCTGTCACTTGGATTCCCCAATTCCTCTTCTTCAATAATGATCGATAAGCAACGGAGCTTTTCTAAAATGGCGCGGTTTCGGTTCAGCCGCCTCTCTTGGTGTTTCTCGCAAAATGCAAGGATTTCTGGGGTCTTTTGCACGCCGTATCCTAAAAGGTGGATCGGGAACTCTTTATGACGCGTGGAAAACTCCACTCCAACAAAAAGTTTGATACCCATTGACGCTGCTTCTTCAAAGAGGGAATCTGTATAAGCATTGAGTGTATCATGGTCAGTGATAGAAAGGGCGCTGAGTCCCCCTTCTTTGGCTAGCAAGAGAAGCTCACTCGGTGTGCACGTCCCATCACTACAGGTTGAATGACAATGAAGATCGGCGCGGTACATCACTTCCCTCCTAGTTGATAGGGAATCGGGCGGACTTCTAGCTCCAGGTCTTTCCCTGCTTTTTTTCGAACGGTTTCTTTGACAAAATGGACGAGTTCCATCACCTCTTGGGCTGTCGCCCCTCCTCGATTCACAATAAAGTTGGCATGCAGAGAAGAGACCTCTGCTCCTCCAATCCGCTTCCCTTTGAGGCCGCACTGCTCAATGAGCGCTCCTGCACTGATATCTTCGGGATTGCGAAACATGCACCCCGCACTTTTCTCCCCATAGGGCTGTGTTTCCTTTCGATACCCGATGATTTTGAGTTGATCTTCCCGTGCGCTTTCTACTTTCTTCAGCTGGAACCGCCCAGAAACAATGATATCCTCATTCTTTTGAAATGGAGAGGTGCGATAGGAAAATTGGAGGTCAGATCGTTCGACAAAAGCTCCTGAGACGTCGATCACCCCCACACTTTTTAATGTGTCGCAGGTTTCTTGCCCATTTGCTCCTGCATTCATGTAAATCGCTCCTCCTACCGATCCAGGAATCCCAGAAGCAAACTCGAGCCCTCCCCAATTTTTTCGCGCCATTTGAACCCCTAAGAGGGAAAAGGAATAACCCGCTCCTACATGGAGAGCCCCCACATCAAATTCGATAAAGGGAATTTTGTTTAAAATCACCATCCCCTCAAAGCCCCGATCGTCAAAAAGGGAATTGGATCCTTTTCCAACGACCCAATAAGGAAGCTTTTCGCGGTTTAAGAATAGGCGCAGGGCTTGCATATCTGGAATCGAATCAATGGAAATGAAATAGCGCGCCTCTCCCCCAATTCCAAATGTAGACAGTTCTTTTAGGGACTTGCGGGATTCAATACGGGCTTCGATAGACATGGGGAGTCCTCTGATTGAAAGATTGCATCCAAAATCGCATTGACAAATGCGCCTCCCTCAGGGGTTCCGAACTTTCGGCTTAACCGAATCGCCTCAGCAATTGCCACCTTAGGGGGGACCTCTCCTTCATACTTTAGCTCGTAGACACCTAAACGCAAAATGTTACGCTCGACGCGAGAGATCCTTTTAAAATCATAATCTTTTGAAAATTTAGAAATCAAGGGATCAATGTCATTTAAAGACGCAAAAATCTTTTCGACCTTTGCATATGCATGATGCAAAACTTTCCGTGTGACCACAAATTGATCCAAAAGCGAGGTGAGCACTTTCGCATCTGCCTCTTCATTGAGATCTCGACTGTAGATCATTTGAAAAACAATTTCTCTAAACTTTCTTTGAGGAACAACCATAGATCTAAAGGATATCACAACCCCTGCTTCCAAAAAAGAGAATTTTTACCTTTACAATCACTCCATAAGTCGTTAAATAAAAAATATGCTTGAGTATCATGAAGAAATAAGACTTGCGGGACATATTCTCCTTGCAGCGTTTCTCGGAGCCCTCATTGGACTTGAAAGAGAGCGCCATGTGGGATTAGCCGGAATCCGGACCCATGCCGCTGTGGCTCTCGGAGCTTGTCTCTTTGGTTTCATTTCGATGAATGTCACCACCCCCAGTTTCCCCGATACCATGTCCGGATCTGCAGACCCTTCGCGCATTGCCGCTCAAATCGTCAGCGGAATCGGTTTCTTAGGAGCGGGCGTCATTTTGAGGGATAAGGGGCGCATCCGAGGACTCACGACAGCCGCCACAGTCTGGGCTACCGCATCGGTTGGTCTGGCTGTTGCCAATAAAATGTATATCCTCGCTATTGCTTCAACGCTGATCATTTTGGCACTTCTCTCTCTGTACCGCCTACCGGGGTGGATGAAGTGGAAAAAGCGGGTGCGCGGCCGCGCCTACGATGAAGATTAGAGGGTCTCTTAGGATCGAATTTTGGCGATTTCTGTACATCTTTAGGTCTTGGTCCAACAAACATTTCTACACTCTCATTCCAGGAACTAGAGCACCTGTTCTATGAGCTTGGTTACCTTGCTGGAAAAGAAAACCCTCAGCTGAAAAGATATCGTGCCCATTTGAAATCTTTGGTCCTTTCAGGACTGCTCAAGTGCTCAATACTTGCACCAACTTTTTTAGAAGTGTGAGAGCAGTACGATCCTCTGAAACAATTATTTTTCTCGACTTTCTTAAACAAGCAATGGACCACCTTGTTGAGCGCCATCAACAGCTTGCTTTGCTTATATCTCAGCAGAGTTTAAGACGTACTAGGTTTATGATGAGGACTGAAAACTGAGCTCTTCAGGCTGCACACCAAACCCTTCTTTTAAAAAGGCTCTGAGATGATGTTGGACCTGATCGGGATTTTTTCCGAGCAGTCTTAGAGCATCACTTAAAGGTTGATACCGATCAGAAATAATGGTGCGTCCTGAAACGAGTTCAGCTCTTCCAATCACAGTTCCCATGATCTCCGAAACTATCTCTTCGTCGATGGGATTGCCTGCAGCAAGCTCGAAATACACGCGGGTCATGACGTTGAGCACAACCCCTCTGTCAATGTCTAGCTTACACGCTTGTCCAAAGCTAGCATTGAGAAGCTCTTCCCGATTTTCAGGACTATCTTGAATAGCTTTAATAAGCGCCCCTACAGCAATAAACCCCTGCACTCCTACTTGAAGAGCACGGGATAGTCGTTTTTTATTTTCATTTTGGGGAATTACATAATCAAACGCTTGAGAGGCATGGGCAAAAGCCTGCCTGATCTGCTCATCACTTAAAACATCTTTTCCGAAGTAAAATCCATTGTCCCCTTTCCCCTCCATTACACGGTGGGCATTCCCTTGAAGTGTGTCAAAAGAATCTGCAGGGTTTTCTGTGCGATTTGCAAAGGCATAGGTCCCATATTTTAAGTAAAATTCTTGAGTGGTTTGAAAGTCTGTGAAGTACTGTCCTGCTCTTCCTCTGAGCTTCCAAGCAGTTCCGTCTAGGGGAGTGGAAAAAAGGCGAAATGTTTGAGGAAATTCTTGCTCGATCCCGAGAAGATAACGAATCCGTTCCTTATCCCCTCTTGAAAACCCGGGATGCTCCAGGTTGTGCTGCAGGTGAATGCCTCCGACTTCTCTCATCCACTCAAGCTGCGTTCTGAGAAGAAGGTCTCCTGTTGGCGTCGGTCCAAAAATGGCCCGCATCTTCTTTTGCCTTAACCCATAATCTCCATAGGCAAGATCGTGATTCCCCACCTGATAGGAGTTATAGTCTAGTGCTGTCTCGGGCTGATGGCTGAGATAAGCCATTTGGGTTTTATCAGGGTACCTTGAAAAGACTAAAAGCTTATCAAAGAGTGTTTCAATCTTATAGCTCCAATGATACTTCCCAATAGCTGTATCTAATGCCTCCGCAAGAGAGCCCACACAAGCCTTAACCTTTTCCCGCATTGGTTGGTAGTACTTTTTTCCTAAAGCTCGAAAGTGCTCAATTCCATTTGAGTTGAGGCGTATGGCCAAGGTCAGGTCTTGGACAAGTCGAACGTAAGGATTGCGCCTTCCTTCATATCTTTGAAGCTTTTGATAAAGGGGAGATCGGCTGAGCTCATCGAGACGCACGCGAACCTCTTTCTGTAAGTGCATTTCCAAATTATCATCTGGAGAAGACTTTATCGCCTGCGTAATTTTAAGAATATGGCCTATGAATGCCTGGTCCCTAAATTCTCCAATTCGATGAGTTACAAGAGCGAGTCCCGCTTGAAACCTTTTGCTTTGCGGATCTTCTCCAAAAGTCTTTTCCTTAAGAAGGAAAAGGTCTAAACGGCGTCTTCCCATTCCTTTCTGTGCTAAGTAATCAACAACTTCTGGGCTAATTGCAGCCACTTCTTGACAAGATTCAAGGCGTTGTTTCTCTTGAGCTGTTTCAATGGATAATTGCGCAACAGTTACAAGTGCAATCTGCTTTGCTAGTTGTGGTGTGAGTGTTTCTCGTGCTTGCTTGAGCCCTAGGTAAATATCATCATCTAATACAGCTATCTTCTTCGCTAACTCGGGAGCTCCAGATGTCAACACCTCTTTCCATTGCCCTTTTTGAACCATTGGAATCACTTGCTTGAATGCTTGGGAAAGGGTTTTTGAATCATAGTGCTCCAAAAGGTATCTTTGTTCTTCTTGAGCGATACGAGAAGGGTCGCGGGGAATGAAAAATTTAGGAAGGACTCTTTGAAGCGATTCTAAGCGATTTTTTGCAAAATCATTTCGAATCGACTCAAACTCGACCGAATGAGTCTTGAACCGGTCATACACATGATAAAAACAATATAAAAGAGGAACCAAAACAAGTAGCACAATGATGCCAATCGAAGCCAAGATACCAGTGGCTCGCCCATAGGAAAAGATTCCTGTCGTGACAGGGTTGCTAGAAATAATTTTAATCTGATGACTAGCTGCGAGAGGAGCATTTCCCAGTGCAGCTGGAACCCCAGCTTGAGCTGTCACAACTTCCATCTTTCCCACTATTACTTAAATAACATATAATTATTATAACAAAAATGAGACTATTATATAAATAATAAAAAATTTTTTATTATGTTAATGTAGATCGAAGCATCCAGGCGGTTTTCTCATGCGTTGCCAGGCGCTTGTTGATAAAGTCTGCAGTTGCTCCATCCTCCTCCTTCTCAACAAAGGGAAGATGCTCCCGCAGGTATTGAACGAGGGTCTCATGATCGCTTAAAAGGCACTGGATCATTTCGAGAGCCTTCGGACGCCCCTTTTCTCCTTTTATCAAGGAGATTTTTGAAAACGACTCAAAGGAGCCTGTGGGAAAATAGCCCAACGCCCGAATCCGTTCGGCAATTTCATCGATCGCCTCAGCAAGCTCCTCATACTGCCCTTGAAACATGAGGTGAAAGGTTTGGAACTGAGGCCCTGTGACATTCCAATGATAATTCTGCGTCTTCAAATAGAGTGCATAAGTGCTCGCTAAAAGGGTATGAAGAAGGGTGCAGATTTTCTCCCGCTGCTTCAAGGATAGATTCACAGAAATGATGTCTGGTTGCATGATTTGTCCTTTACAAGTTTCTTTCTTGCTTTTAAGGTGTGAATTTTAATTTGGCAATAGTATAGTGCTTTCATTTTAAAAATTTAAGCTAGCTCGCTCTTTTGACCGGCATTTTCATCTTCGCTCTCAACAGCCACCTGTGGCTGCCTTCGAGTTCCAGATTTCAATGCCAATCAAAAATAGCTTCGTTATTTCTAAACTTTTAAAATGAAAGCACTATATAATCAACTTTTTTGGGAGTAAGTCATGCTCGGCATCTTTTTAGACTCAGAAACTAATGGCTTGAATCTCCGAAAGCATCATATCTGCGAACTGGCTTATAAAATTGTGAATGTCGAGACGGGAGAGGTTCTTGAAGCCTTTGAAACTTTCGTCTATATCCCCTATGAAGAATGGAAAAAAAGTGATCCAGCAAGCCTTGAAGTCAATGGGTTTACCTGGGACCAACTGAAAAAGGGGATGCAACCCCAAAAAGTTGCTGAAGAGGTGAAGCTGTCTTTCAAACGGTGCAGGATTGAGCGCGGCAAAGCTGTCTTTATCTGCCAAAATCCCTCTTTTGACCGTGCCTTTTTTACGCAGCTTATCGATGCAGATGTGCAAGAACAGCTGAATTGGCCTTACCACTGGCTTGATCTTGCCTCAATGTACTGGACTAAATGTCTCAATGATAAAAAAACACGCCCTTGGGAAACAGGGGTTTCCAAAAATAATATCGCTGAGGCCTTGGGGCTTCCTCATGAGGAGGATCCCCATAGAGCAATGAATGGCGTCGATCACCTCCTCCTTTGCTACGAGGCTGTTGTCGGGTTTCCCTTATGTCAAAAGCGCTAAGGTAGAGGTCAACCCAACTTGCGTCTCTTCAGGGTTTCTCGTATCCCAATCAAACGTTCCCCTAACAACGATATGATCAATCCCTTTTGATCGGAGATCAAGGCCAATATTTGTCGGATATGCTGGGATAAGAGCAAAGGAAGCAGCCTCCCCTCCCTGCTCCAAAAAAGCATTGTGCATCTCTTCTCGAGTAAAATTCATATCTCCCATGGCAATCACCACGTCATCAGACTGCTGATTGACATAAGCTGCAAAATCCTGCCGGCCAGGAAGACTGGGATCTCCAGGAAGATGACCATTGATCACGCGATACGTCTGCTCTCCCTTTGCAAACAGGAGATTTTGTACGGGCCTTTCAGGACCTGAGAGGTGATAAGGAAAATCACAGTTCTGACTTTTCAAGGTAAGGACTCGAGAATCATAGATCACAACATCTTGATTACGAGGGAAAGGCTTTTCGCTGCTATAAGCAATATTCATAAAGTCAGGAAGGGCCTCAGAAAGGGCCTCAAGAAATTCTGGGCTACACTCTTGCAAGCTGATCAGCTGCTTCGGATGCGTCGGATGCTGAATCATTCCAAGAATTCGATCGATAACAAGGCGGTCTCTTTCAGTCAAACCCGTTTCTAGATTCACTACTTGATTTGCTGTAGTGATCAGCGAACCATTCAGCCCTTGGGTATCTTTTTCTGTGACCCAACTTAAATAACAGGTGTTGAGAACATTCCAGGAAGCTATTTCCATGTCATCTACCCTTGCCCCTACAGGGAGATGGTCAGAGGGAAACTGCCAAGCAGCGCTTAGCTTTTCTACCTCTTTTGTAGAATACCGCTCTTGAAAATGGGTTGTCACTTTGTCATCGATCGCTTTTTCGAGATTACGGCAGGTCCCGCGAAGCACCTGACAAAGTTTAGCTCCCCAGAGGATATATTGATCGGTTCTCTTTTGATCCCAGGTTGCATTTTCTAAGTCGCATATGTTGTAGTAACGGTCAGCAAGCTTAACGACTTTTGCATGAAAATCCATTTGAGGTGCATGCGCTGTTTGCTGCGCCTTTGAGCCATCAGGAGCATTCGTTAAGTCTAAAACAAGCTGCAAAACACGTGAGCCAAATGCTGCTTCTATCTCTTCAGAAGTGGCGTCGGTATCTTCAATCGTATCATGCAGAAGAGCTGCTATCAGAGTATCTGGATCACAAATGCCTCCCAACTCAAAGGTCAGCTGTGCCACTCCTAAAGGATGGATTAAATAGGGGGTTTTTTCTAGATCTTTTCGCGTTTGTCCAGCATGTTTTTCGGCAGCAAACATCACAGCACCCAAAATACGCTCATGTCCGAACATCCAAGTCGCCATTGCCCGATCAAATGCTGCCATGACCTGAGGGTGTGTCTGGCAATGTCTTGCGACAAAATTCCTTGTATGAGCTGCCTGCAGCTCCCTTGACGAGGTTTTATTTTCTAAAAGCTCAGCAGAAAAAGCCTCTACTTGTTGCTCTGAAGAAGATCCCAAAACTTCTTCCTCAGGGCTCGAAATTTCATGGATTCCGTTATATCCAGACGTAGACTCAATTAAAAAAATTTCTGACATAGAAAATATCCCTCCGTGTAGTTTCAGAAAGAATATAGCACTAATGGCTCAAATAAACCATTAAAGACTTTTTTTTAATAACCTGAAGAAATTAAGGCAGGGAGGACATGAGCTAGGGGGATGTGGAGCTCAGTGGCTAAGAGGGCTTTTTCAAAGCGCTTTTCTAGGATTTCGAGAGGGGGAAGCGGAGTGTTGATCCGGGAAAGGACCTCTTCTTTGTCTTTGAAGAATAGGAGGGAAGGACTCGCTCCAGAGCG
>JAGROF010000188.1 GCA_020440405.1 Chlamydiia bacterium | reverse complement strand
GGAGAAGTCCATGATCAAAGTAGGCAATCCGCTCAACCTCTCCCGTTTCGCGAAAGCGCACACTCACTCCATGGGGAACAGTGGTGGATTTCCAAACCTCAAACCCCGGAGACTTTTCTGCAACAACAGTGAGATCGGTTTCCTCCATGGGGCGCCCCCCCTCATAAAAATGGATCCGCTTGACCGCTTCTTCTACTCCCTGATCATTTTCAGAATAGAACATCACAAGTTTAGGAGCTCCATTGGGAAATTGCTCGAATACTTTGGGACGCCACTCTGGCATTCGGACGCGGAGTTCCGTTGCCACAGGCATCACTTGTACATCAATCGTTTCTTGCCCAAAAAAGAGCGTTGGTACGAGGACCAGACTTAAAAGAAGCGCTTTAAATTGCATTGTCATCACCAAAAATTTTTTTCCCTTATGATAATATGTCTCACTTTTTTTCTCTACCTAGAAGGTGCTCTATAATAGTTTTTTCTTGATCTTTTGGAGCCTCATCTAAGTAGACGATTCCTGTTGGAAAATAGGTCACGCGCACCTTTTTCCTACCCAATAGATGAAGGTGGGGAATCGAAATGTCTTTTCCAATGGTCCCTTTCAAATGAAGTGGCTCATCGGTTTTACGGATGCACTTCAGCCCCTTATTTGTCTCTTCAATCTCGAAAATGATTTCCGCATGGGCAGCTTCAGAAAGATGTTGGGAAAAGTCCAGCTCTCGCGATAGTTTTGAAAGGGCATGACTTTTCTGATACCGCGCAATCATTGGCTGAGCGCGGATCACAAGAAGGCCTCCCACCATCGCAATGATTCCGATGGTGAGAAAAAGTTCTATGAGTGTGAATTGCTTTGTCCGCTCCATGGATAGAGGTCGTTAATTCCTTTTGCATTGCAGTAATCTTCATATTTTTGGGAGGTGATGCGCAAATCTCCTTCATCTTGATCAAAATTGTAGGGATTTCCCCATCCATCTTTCATCAATTCTGCTGGCTTTCTTGCTAGTCCAGACTCATTCAAAACTCTTTCGACTTCTTCTTTAAGGCTTTTGTCGCTAGAAATCTTATTCCCTTGAGCTTCTTCAAGCTGAACGATCTCATAGAGCTTGTTGATCCCTTCTTTTGTTTTAAACGCTTTCCCCTTATCGAGGCTTCCGCGCATATTGTATCCAATCACACTTCCAATAATCCCAATAATAAAGATCACAATCATGATCTCAAGGAGGGTCATTGCATATTTTTTCTTCATCGTTTTTTCCTTATGATAAAATTGAACTCACATCGGTAAGTGGAAGGAGAACCGCCAAAAGAATGACAGCAACCACTACACCTAAAAATAGGAGCATCACCGGCTGAATAAAGGAGGTGAGGCGGGCGAGGCTCCGCTCGATATCTTCTTCATAAATGTCGGAAAGATGTCGCATCATCTCGGCAACACGCCCCGATTCTTCACTAATCGCAAGCATTCGCACCACAAGCGTTGGAATGAGGGGATCCTTTTGAAATTCTTCCGAAAGGCGACAGCCTTCTAAAACTTTACTTTCTGCTTGCGTGACAACGTCCTCAAAAGAAGGATGTTTCATCACTCTTTTTGCTAAACGTAAACATTCGATCATCGGAACTCCTCCCTTGAACAACAGGGAAAAGACACGACAAAATCGTGATAAAACTGTTTCTGTGAAAATCCGCTTGACAATAGGGAGGTGAAGTAACATCTTTTTTAGCCGCTTCTGTCCTTGGGGGTTTCTTAAGAAAACCAAAAAGCCCAACACCACCCCAAACACGGTTAAAAACAGCGGGACGGCATTCTGATTTAAAAACCGACTTAATGCAAGGACTCCCTCCGTCATCGGATGCAACTTTCTTCCTTCAAAAAGCTCACTCATCGAAGGGATGAGGAAAAAGAGAAGAACGGTAATCACCGTCAAACAAAATGCTCCCAAAAAAGCAGGATAAATTAACGCTGTCGAGAGTTTTTTCTTTAAAGCCTGCTGACGCCCAATCAACTTTTCAAGTTCGAAAAAGCTTTGCTCTAAATCCCCTGATTCTTCTCCTGCTTTAATCATAGAAAGATAAATGGGATCAAACACTTTGGGATAGTCTTTTAATGCCTCAGAAAAAAGACGCCCCTCTTTCACTTGATCACACAAATCTAAAAAGATCGGATGCAGTTTCGTGCGACGGTATTTTTCTTCTAGAGTGATTAACCCATCATAGAGCGGCAGGCCTGCTCGCAAAAGGACATAAAGATCTCTTGTAAAACCAATCAGCAATGCAGGAGAAAGGGTTAAGTGCTCTCCTTTCTTCGTATAGCGAGCAAGCTTCGTTACAAGGATCTGCTGTTTACGGAGTCGCTCCTTTGCCGCTTCGATGGAGTCGGCATTGATCATCCCCATCTTCCGCCGCCCCTCTTCAGAAAGTGCTGTATATTGATAAAGTGCCATACTCTTTTACTGATATAGATCTAACTGCCGTGTGACCCTGAGGACTTCGGCTGTCGTTGTCATTCCTTCCCTGGCGAGCCTTCCCCCTTCCTGTCTTAAAGCTGCCATTCCCATTTCTGTTGCCGTCTTTTGGAGCGCATTGGCATCCGCACTGCGCAAAAGCTGCTGCTTAATCGGGCCTGTTACAGGCATCAACTCATAAATTCCTACACGCCCTCGATAGCCTGAGCCATAGCACGTGTTGCACCCCTTCCCCCGGTAAAGCTTCCCTTTCTCTAGATCAAAGTCTTCAAGCTCTTGAGGCGTTGGCTGATAGCTTTCTTTGCATTCGTCACAGATCCGCCGCACTAAGCGTTGCGCCAAAACCGCTAAAACAGAGGAAGAAAGAAGATAAGGCTCGATCCCCATATCGACTAAACGGGTGAGTGCTGAGGGAGCATCGTTGGTGTGAAGCGTGCTCAAAACAAGGTGCCCTGTGAGAGACGATTGGATGGCAATCTCTGCTGTTTCTCGGTCTCGAATCTCCCCAATCATAATCACATCAGGGTCTTGGCGCAGAATATGGCGGAGCCCCTTTGCAAAGGTTAAATCGATCTTCGGGTTCACTCCAATCTGTGCAATCCCCTGAAGCTTGTATTCCACAGGATCTTCAATTGTCATGACATTCACTTCTTGTGACTGGATCTCATGGATTGCACTGTAAAGCGTTGTTGTTTTTCCACTCCCTGTAGGCCCTGTGACAAGAACAATCCCTTGATTTTGGCGGATATATTTTTGAAAGCTTTCGAGAATCGTTTCTCTCATTCCAATATTATCCAATCCTAAGACAATGTTGCTTTTGTCTAGAATCCTCAGAACAATCCTCTCTCCATACACAATGGGAACTGTGCTCACACGAAAATCGATTTGCCGCCCTCCCATGCTGAGCTTAATCCGTCCATCTTGGGGCAGGCGATGCTCGGCAATGTCCATTTTTGCCATGACCTTAATCCGCGTCAGAAGCTGTTTGCAAAGATCAGAAGGAGGAGAATGGCGAAACTGAAGCACCCCATCGATCCGGTAACGAATCGCCATGCCCTTTTCTAAAGGTTCAAAGTGAATATCCGACGCACCCTGTTGAATCGCCTCGATAATAATCATATTCAAAAGACGGACAACAGGAGAGTGGTCTTGTTTGTCTAAAAGATCGTATTCGTCTTCTCGCTCTTCAAGCGTTGCCAATTTCCCTTCTTTTTTTAACCCTTCAATAAACTGAGACGCTTCTCTTTCCCCTTGGTGGTAACACTTTTCAATCGCTTCTTCTAAGGAGGTTTCAGGACAGAAAACCTCTTCAACATCTTGTCCTGTAATGCATCGAATCTCTTCTAAAACCTCCAAGTCATAAGGATGGGAAATCGCAACAATCAGTTTTCCGTCCTTTTCCTCAATGGGCAAAGCGAGTTTTTGCTTCACAAAACTGTAGGGAAGTTTTTGGATTCCTTCCGCCACAAAGGGACTTTTTGAAAGGTCATAAAGGGCGGGAAGCCCAAAACGATCTGCAAAGTGATACTCATCGTTTGCATCAACCATTGACATGCCCAAATAAAAGTTTCAAACTATTATCAAAAAGCCGCTGCTTCTTCAACTTTTTAGCCGCTTGGATGCGTTCCAAAAACTCGGGAAGATCTCCAGGGCGTTTCATGAGCGCCTCTCTGCGCAACCTTTCGTGTTCCCCTTTCACATCAAACACGATTTTAGGGGTAATAAAGATAAACATCTCTGTTTTTTCATCCGACATCCGGGAGTCCCCAAAAAACTTTCCAATGCCAGGAAGTTCTCCTAAAAAGGGAAGCTTACTGCTCGTATCTTCCGCTGTCTTTTCTCGAAGTCCTCCTAAAATAATCGTTTCGCCATCGATCACTCTTACTTGATTTTCGATATGACGACGACTCACTGCAGGACGATCTTCTTGCGTATTCTTTTTAATCGTATCAAATGTAATGTTGGTCTCAAGCGTTACAAAGTGCTTCTCATCACCTGGCTCTTCAGGATCATGAATCGTTGGAGTAATCACCAATGTTGTTCCATATTGCGCACGCGAAAAAGATTTTTGAAACGCTGTTCCTTGATTGGAATCAATGGGGGCTGCTCCATTATCAATGGAAATTTCTGTCACCAAGGCAATCTGTGCAGGCGTTTGATTGAGTGTCGTGATAGAAGGCGCCGCGTTGATTCGAATATCTTCTTGAGCCATTAAAAAATTATAGGCAATATCAAAAGCGGGCCAAAAATCATTTGGCTTCTTTCGAAAAATGAAGAAATCCACAATCCCTCGACTGGGAGCACCCGGCCGCGTATCATAACGAAATCCTGTTTCATGGGTGTTTGTGGCTGCTGACCCTAATCGCAAAAGATTTAACCCAAAGTCATTCTGGTTTTTCATCCGTTTCTCAAACAAAAGGACTTCGATCTGCACCATCTTTTTGGGCACATCCAACTTACGAATCAAACCTTTAATCTTTTCTAAAGTATCCCGTCTCACCACCATCATGACAGAGCCTGTTTTTGGGTCGGGGATGAAGTTTGTCGTGTAGGACCGTTCTTTTTGCGCTTCAATCGTCGCCGCCACCGCCGTAGGGGGATGGACAACCGTTGAATAAGGAGGGGGGCCATAACTTGGAGGAGAGAGCTGCGGCTCAGGTGGAGGCTCCAAAGATCTCGTTGGAGGCAGGGGTGCTTCTTCAGGTTTGGGCGCTTGCCCCTCTACCCCAGAGTAAATCAATGAGGCATACACTTTTTCTAAAACTTCAGCGACATCTAAGGGATCACTATGGCGACAGGTGTACCAATAGACTGTCATTTCCATAGGGTCTTCGATCTGCCCTTCCGTTTCCTTAATCAATCGCTCCGCCCGCTCAACCATATCTTTGGGGCCGATCAAAACCAGAGATCCCTCATTTTTTAGCGGGAGGATAATGAGGTCATCCCCCTCTCCTTTCGTTAATCCTACACGAGGCTTTTGGGTTAAGTCTCCAAAATACGCCACTAAAATCTTTTCCATCTCTTCCGGCTTGAGACGATTCAGCGGAAGAACACGTGTCAGCTTTTCATTCTCTTTTTCCCAAACCGCCTCATAAAGTGTCAGCAGCTTTTCTACTTCTTCTTTAGAGGAAATGATCGCAATCTTATACCCTACCTGATAGACAAACGTCATTTTAGGATCACGAAACCGTTCGAAAAACTGCGAAACCCCTTTGATCCGCTCTGGAGGAGGA